>JAUYTH010000224.1 GCA_030695165.1 Bacteroidales bacterium | reverse complement strand
GTTAATAACCATCCTGCTCCGCCCAAAGTTGGCATAACGGCAGCAGAGAGCGGAACATACAACGATTTTACCAATATCAATATAGGCGGACTTAATAAAGATGGTAAAGATGGTGTTAGTGAAGTCTCCTATATTATGCTAGAGGTGATAGAGGAGCTTCATATATTACAGCCCGGGAGCTCTATCCACATTGCCTCCGTGACACCTGACAAGTTTCTGGAGAGAGGGTGTAAGGTTATAAGAAAAGGGTATGGGTATCCATCGGTATTCAACTCTGACATCTATATTAAAGAGCTTGAGAGGCAGGGTAAAACAGAAAAAGATGCACTAGAGGGTGGTTGCAGCGGATGCATAGAGGTGGGAGCTTTTGGAAAGGAGGCATTTGTACTTACAGGTTATCTTAATGTGCCTAAAATATTGGAGCTTACTTTGAATAATGGATATGATCCGGTAAGAGGAAAACAGGTGAGTATTCAAACTGGTGACCCTCTCACTTTCTTAGATTTTGAAGATCTCTACGGTGCTTTTTATAAACAACTGGATTATATTGTAAAACAGAAGGTTGCAGTGAGTAATTATATAGATAGAATGTTTGCACTCTACTCTCCTGCTCCGTTTTTATCGGTTGTGATTGATGATTGTATAACAAAGGGGAGGGACTATTATAACGGAGGTCCCAGATATAACACTAACTACATTCAATGCACCGGACTTGGAACAGTAACTGACAGTTTAAGCGCTTTAAAAAAACATATTTATCAAGATAAGAGGTTTAAACCCGACTATTTTTTAAGATCAATCAGAGAGAACTTTAAAGGAGAGGAGCAGTTAAGACTGTTTTTACAGAATAGAACACCACACTTTGGCAATGATGACGAATATGCAGATTCAATTGCCATTAGAGTATTTAACGACCTCTTTAAGGTAATAGACGGGAATCCTAATACTAAAGGAGGAGTTTACCATATGAATATGTTGTCTACAACTTGTCACGTATATTTCGGGAAGGTTCTGGGAGCAACACCAAACGGAAGATTTGCGTTCAAGCCAATCTCCGACGGAACATCCCCATCTCAAGGGTGTGACAGAAAGGGGCCAACCGCTGTAATTAAATCGCTTTCCAAGCTAGATCAGGTAAAAACCGGAGGTACTCTGCTTAATCAGAGATTCGTTCCGGCCCTGCTTACAAGAGATCAGGATATTATCAAACTCTCGGCACTCATTAGATCTTACTTTAAACTGGGAGGGCACCATATTCAGTTTAATATTGTAGATACGGCCACCCTTAGGGATGCCCAAAAACATCCTGAGAATTATAAAGATTTAATGGTTAGAATGGCGGGTTACAGTGACTACTTTAATGATATGAATCTTGATTATCAGGAGGAGATAATAGAGAGAACAGAAAATGAATCTATCTGACACCCCTCTCATATTTGATATACGAAGGTACTCAATAAACGACGGCCCGGGCATAAGGCTCGCTATCTTCTTTAAAGGGTGTCCTCTAAGGTGCCTTTGGTGTCATAACCCGGAGGGATTAAACCCCGCTTCTGAGTTAATGTACACAGCAGGCAGATGTATTCTTTGCGGGTGTTGTGTGAGCGAATGTAGTGCCGGAGCTATTGTACGAGAGGGAGCAACACTCAAAATCAGAAGAGAGCTTTGTAATGTATGCGGTAATTGTACTAACGTTTGCCCCTCAGGTGCGCTGGAACTCTCCGGACACTATTATACCATTGAAGAATTAACTGCCGAGATACTTAAAGAGAGAGTTTTCTTTGAGACGTCCCAAGAGGGTGGCGTTACAATTTGCGGAGGAGAACCACTGCTTTATAAAAACTATCTGCTTAATCTTTTAAAGGGTTGTAAAGCTAATGGGATTCATACAGCAGTGGATACATCACTTTACGCATCCCGTAAGAGTGTAGTTGAAGTCTCTGAGTATACCAATCTCTTTCTTGCAGATTTAAAAATGATGGATTCGCAACTACACCAACTATATACAGGTGTAAAGAATGAGACAATACTTTCAAATATTAAATTACTCGCCTCAAGAAAATCTGACTTTTGGATAAGGATTCCGCTTATTGAGGGGGTAAATGATTTTGACAAAAATATTGAGGAGAGTGCGCAGTTTCTTGATGGTTTTGAATGGAGCAGACATATCAATATCCTACCTTATCACGGGGTAGCTCTATCAAAAAGTATCAGAATGGGTTCCGATGTCGGACCTAGATTTAGAGAGCCATCTCCTGAAACAATAGAGAGGGTTATTGAGATTTTCAACAAGTATGGTTTTTATCCAATAATAGGAGGGTGATGTATCTACTGCTAAGAGAAATGCGGGCAAACTCTATTTTTTGCAATATGATATACACTCTTTGCAAAGCTGAGTGATTTTCTCCCACTCCCCATTTTTTAGAACCGAATCCGGAAATAGGTTTGACCCCATTCCAACACAAGTTACCCCGGCTTTAAACCAACTCTCCAGATTCTCTCTGGTAGGTTCAACCCCTCCTGTCACCATTATCATTGACCAGGGCATTGGGGCCAGAACACCTTTAACAAAAGCCGGTCCGCCAACACTTCCTGCAGGAAAGATCTTACACATATCACATCCGGCCTCCTGAGCGAAACCAATCTCAGATACGCTTCCACATCCCGGAGAGTAGGGGATTAGCCTTCTGTTACATACTTTTGCTACATCAGGATTAAAGAGAGGTCCAACAATAAAATTTGCCCCCATCTGGATATACATAGCTGCTGTTGGTGCATCTACAATTGACCCGATCCCGACTATCATCTCAGGACACTCTTTTTGAGAGTATTTTATCAACTCTGCAAACACCTCCTGGGCAAAATCCCCTCTGTTAGTGAATTCAAATGCTCTGATACCACCTTTGTAGCAGGCCAAAAGCACATTTTTTGCAACTTCAATGTCGCTGTGATAAAAGACAGGAACAACTCCTGTCTTTTTCATAGCTGTGAGTGTCTCTATTTTATTAAATCTTGCCATAACTATCTTACAACTCTTCCTGAGCCGTCTCCTTTCATTAAATTTTCTACCTCTGCAACAGATACAAGATTAAAATCCCCATAGATGGTGTGTTTTAAACAAGATGCTGCAACTGCAAACTCAAGTGCCATAGCGTCGTCTCCCGGGTAGGTTAGTAATCCGTAAATCAACCCTCCCATAAAAGAGTCACCTCCTCCGACTCTGTCTACGATATGAGTAATATCATAATGCCTAGATTCGTATAATCTCTTTCTGTCATAAAGAACTCCGCTCCAGGTGTTATGATTGGCATTTATTGAGCCCCTCAAAGTTATAATAATTTTCTTTGCCCTTGGAAACTTTTCCAGCATCTGCTCACAAACTGAGAGGAATGCGGCAGAATCAATATCTCCCCCTGTGGAGTGTGCTTCAAACCCTTTTGGTTTTATCCCAAAAACCTTCTCTGCATCCTCCTCATTTCCAAGGATAACATCACAACACTCAACCAGGGCAGGCATCACTTGTGAGGGTGTTTTGCCATATTTCCAGAGATTTTTTCTGTAATTAAGGTCACAAGATACCGTTACCCCCATTTTATTGGCAGCTTTCACAGCTTTTAAGCAAGTATCTGCTGCAGATTGAGATAGGGCAGGGGTGATCCCTGTCCAGTGAAACCACTCTACACCCTCCAAAAGTTCCTCCCAATTAATCTCATCCGGGTCGATTGTACTTATTGCAGAGTGAGCCCTGTCATATATTACTTTTGAAGGCCGAGCCACTGCCCCTGTCTCCAGAAAATATATCCCCATCCTCTCTCCACCTCTAACTATGTTATTTGTCTTTACTCCGTATCTGTTAAGCTCGGCAATACAAGAATCTGCAATCTCATTTTTTGGAAGACGGGAGATGAACTCTGCATCGATTCCGTAATTAGCCAGTGAAACAGCGACGTTTGCTTCGCCTCCTCCAAAAGTGGCATTATAAGATCTTGCCTGAACAAACCTCTCATATCCAGGTGTCGAGAGGCGAAGCATAATCTCACCAAATGTAACTACTCTCTTCATAATTCTCTGCTATTTTATTTTTTTTCGTCCAGATCTATATTCTGTATTTTACCTCCAAAAAGAAATACAAACATTATTGAAATCGGGAAGAGTGAACCACCCAAAATAAAGAACGGTACCCAAGAGACAGTTGTAATATACGGTACTGCATACATTGCCAGAATTGTTCCCAGAACAGCAGCGGCTCCACCTAGTCCGGCGAGAGATCCAACAGTCTTTCCGTAATGAAAATCTGCAGCAAGAGTCTGAATATTTGAGCAGTAAAATTGATATCCGCAAAGGATAATTGCCATCATAAGTACTGCAGATGTAGCTGTTACAGCCATTGTTGCACCGATAATTCCCGGCATAGCTATACAAGCCCCTACAACCTTTGCAGTTTTACGCGCAAAGTTTAGGGATTTCCCCCTTTTTTGCAGATATCCCGAGAACCATCCTCCGGTAAATGCCCCTATTGCAGCCCCTACATAAGGAACCCACGCGCTAAATGCGACCTGCTTGATATCAAGATTAAACTCCTCAATCAGATAGATAGGAATAAAAGTAACAAACATCCACCAAACAGGGTCAATAAAGAATCTTCCAATGATGAGTGCGTAGTTTTTCTTTTTACTCAGTAGCTCTCCCCAGGATTTAGCTTTTATGGGAGCAGTTGTTTGAGCTTCAGGTTGACCGGATAGTATATAATCCCTCTCTTTATCTGTGATCCACGGGTGCTCTTTAGGTCCTTTTTTATTTATAATCAACCACGGAATAATCCAAATTACTGCTAATGAACCTACTAATATAAAAGTAAGCTTCCAACCAAATGATAGATAAAGAAACCCGATTACTATCGGTGCCAATATTGCTCCTACTGAGGTTGATGCATTGAAAAGACCCTGCCCAAATGCCCTCTCCTTGGATGGAAACCACTCTGCATTAGATTTTGTTGTTCCCGGCCAAGGTCCGGCCTCTCCCAATCCTAACATAAACCGGAAAGCGGTAAGGGATTTTAACCCCGATGCTAGAAAAGTAAAGGCATCAGCTGCACCCCAAACAAGGGCAGATAATGCAAAACCTTTTCGGGTACCAATTTTGTCATACAATTTGCCGGAGAATAGCTGGCTCAGTCCATAGGCTATCATAAAGAAGATTGTGATCCCGGCCAGTATCTTCTTCGTCTGCACTTTAAATTCAGCCTCCGGAAGATTAGAATCTACAATACCTAGTTCGGTTGCAATTCCTCCCACCTTAGTTAGTTCATACCCCCCATTCTCAAGCGGCTTTACTCTATCGAATGGAACAACAGAGGTGGTACCACTCTCTTCGGTGAAGGTATAGGTGTTTGTTTCTGAATTGTAGATAACACTCTCTGCAGGGTATTCAATTTTTTGATTTGCAACCCACATATAACTGAGAGTTCCCCGATCCAGATAATTTATGATGGATACCAGCATTATCATACTTAGTACAACCCATCTGAGCCCTTTTACTTTCATTGGTTTAATTTTTATTATGTTCGTAATTATTTAAGATTATCAATAATAAATTTGAAGGAATTTAAGAATAATTTCTCTTTTAGATCCGATTTTGTTGAAGATATATTGTGATCATAGTTAGGATAGATCTCAAGATTGATGTTTTTGGCTCCTTTTCCTTTTAAGCGATTAGCAAATTCAACACTCTGAGTGTACTCTACTGTAATATCTCCAGTCCCGTGTATCAGGTAACACGACGGTATATTTTGGGAAGGAATCATATAAACCGGGGAAGCACTCTGTAATGTACCTTTATCTTTGTTGTTGAAATATGCAACTCTTTGTGAATCTGTAGCTCTGGCGCTTATTTTAGCATCTGTTAAGTTGTAAATACCGGATACTCCAATTAGTACTTTGGCCCCGGGAATAGACATTGCCGCAATTGCAGATAGGTGCCCCCCGGCAGACCCACCCATAAATCCGAAAACATTAGGATTGACATTTAGCATCTGTGAGTTCTTCTGAATCCATTTTACAGCATCCTTAACATCCTCAATTGTTATCATTACGTTTGCATTGGGCATATTTGCAAGGGTGTAGCTTATTCTCATCCCCGTAACGTTACCCTTAATTGCACAATATTGCGATATGTCCCTGTTTGAACTAAAATCTCCTCTTGACCACCCTCCGCCGTGAATATAGACCATAAAAGGTACCGGCTGTTCAGATTTAGCAAAATCTACGGCAAGTTTGAGCTCATACTCCGGATATGATTTGTAGACGAACTCTTGTGTAACAACTCCTTTATAGTCGTTGCCTGATATTTTTACCGATTTGTGAGTATAAGGTATTAAAAGATCTGCAATAGTGTCCAAATTAAGGATTCTTGAGTATGCATCTGAATTGATAAGCGAAAAAGAGCCATTATTCTCTTTTTTTAATTTCATTGCATATCTGTTTGTATACTCCTCTTGAGAATAGAGAGTAGAGGTAACCATAACAAATATGAATAGAGTTAAAGCAAGTTTTGTCATCTTGTTTTTCATAGTAATTGGTCAACCAAAAATAATATTACAAACATAATATATTTTTTCATATATTGCGCAAAGTTTCAATATTTCGGAGATATGCTAAGTAAATTCAACCATAAAGAGAACTCAACCGTCAAGGTCCTACAGCACATTTATAATATGATAAATGAGGGCAAACTTAAGCCAGGGAGCAAATTACCTGCAGAGAGAAAGCTGGCCCAAGAGCTTGTGGTTGGTCGTACTCACGTTAGAAATGCATTTGCAGAACTTGAGTTTTATGGAATTGTAAAGACATATCCTCAAAGTGGTTCCGTGGTTGCAGCTATCCATCATAATGCTCTTCAGGGGCTCATCTCAGATATAATGTCAATTGAGAATTACGACTTTTTTTCACTTGTAGAGACCAGATTAATTCTCGAGATGGAGGCTGTCAGGTTAGCTTGTGAGCGTGCAGACGATAAAGATATTGAGTCACTTAAGCTTGCTCACAAAGAGTATATAGATAATTTTCATACCCCCAGAAGAGTAGAGAAGGATATGATTTTTCACAGGGTAATAGCTCAGGCATCCAGAAACGATGTGATAAAGTCTATGCTCCTTATTATTACTCCAGATATTCTCTCACACTATGTTACAAAGGACTTCTGTTCAACTCCTTTGCCTACTGATAAACACGAGCATCAGATCATAATTGATGCAATTGAATCCAGAAGCTCTTCTAAAGCAGTATCTGCAATGAGGTTGCACTTGGATAGGTTATATTCATTTGCTAAAACCAAAAACTCAAAATAAAAATTATTTAAAATTCGTTAAATATTTTTTCTGTATTTCAGAAAATTTATTACATTGCGCTCAAATTGGTTGACCAATTATAACGGATTTTAATATTTTTATATGAAATTTCTTGGACTTATACTATTGATATTGTTTACCTCTTGTCAAACAATTCACGCAGAAAGCTATAAAATTTCTGATCCATCTGAGCTAATTACCCTAAAAAATCTGAATCCGGGTGACGAGGTTATAATCTCTTCCGGTGTATATGATTCCAAAAAAATGCATCTCAAAGCTACCGGAACAGAGACGAAGCCTATATTATTGAAAGCTGAGAGAGCAGGGACAGTAATCTTCACAGGCGAGTCAACCCTTTTACTGAGCGGGAGCTATATAGTTGTTAGTGATCTACATTTTAAAGATCCAAAACCAATTGGATCAAAGTCACCGATTGAGAT
>JAUYTH010000223.1 GCA_030695165.1 Bacteroidales bacterium | reverse complement strand
TGATGATAATGATGTTACAGAGCTTAGGTTAGGCTCCGGAATAAGGATTGGGGAGCCTGCAAGAGTAGAGGCATTCCGGGAGAAGCCAACCCATCTTCTTGCCTACAAATATGTTTCAGATGGTAAACACTTATGGAATAGCGGAATGTTTATTTTCAAGATTCCGATTATGTTGGATGCCTTTCGCCGTCTTTTACCAGACCACTACTCAATTTTGATGGAGATATCTTCACTCGGAGATGAGATGAGAGATATTCACAGCGCAAGACTTAAAGAGCTTTTCAATACATTTGAAAAAATCTCCATTGATTTTGGAATTATGGAGAAGTTTGAAAAGATTTTTGTTATTCCTGTGGAGTTTGGATGGAGTGACATTGGTAGTTACCCGGCTCTTGAAGAGGTTTTTGACCCAAATGAAAATTCAACAATCGTTTACGGAACTGAGACTAAAGAGGTTCTTTCACTTCGGAATATTATTATCAGCACTACCGGAAAAAAAATATCGCTACTTGGGGTAGAGGATATGGTTATAGTAGACACTCCCAATAACATATTGATCTGCAGCAAAAAAGAGGCTCAGAACATAAAAAAACTGCTATAGATCTTGCCATACCCTATGATTGAAGAACCATCAGACATACAGTATAAGCTTGTTTTCGAAGAGATATATGCCCTGCATCTGCATAAAGTGCAATTCTTTGCCTATAATTATGTTCAGGACTGGGATAATGCAAAGTCGATTTCAAACGAGGTATTCACATCTATATGGGATAATCGTTCTAAAATTGATTTTAACAGGGATATGCTCCCCTATCTTTTGGTTGTTACCCGTAACAAATGTCTTAATGTTTTAAAGAAGCAGAAAACCGAAAGAGAGTTTCTAAAATACTCAGGAAACCAAATTACCGAAAATGAACTTAACTACCTCTCTTTGGAAAATCCATCTTCCACCATCTTATACTCCAAAGAGATTAAAAGAATTATTGGGGAGTCACTCCAATAGATGAATGATAAAATAAAGAATACTTTTTGCCTTAACAGATTTGGTAGCCTTAATTATGAGGAGATTGCGAAGCTAGAAGGGGTAACAGTAAAGACAGTTGAGTACAGAATATCTGTTGCTCTTAGAGTATTAAGAATTAAGTTCAAAGATTATTTACCAATTTATTTAGGGTATTTATTTATATTATTGTGCTTATAATGAGAATATATTGAAATGACAAAGAATCTTCTATTAAAA
>JAUYTH010000222.1 GCA_030695165.1 Bacteroidales bacterium | reverse complement strand
CAGAGGGGAGAGCAGCTTTGTGTTGAAATACCAGCTCACATCTTTGTTTTGGGCGGCATTTCTAAGGGTCACAAGAATCACACCGGAGAGGGTACGAAACATAAAGCCGTCATTGCCTTTAAGAAAAGCGACATTCTCCACATCATCCACAGTGTACATATCCAAATCTCCAGTACTCTGGACTTGAGCTCTGTTGATAAAGAGCAAAGGAACTCCGGGATCTCCAGTAATATTAAAACTTCTGGTTGAGATCACACTCCTTTGACCATCATCGCCGCTGGGGCCATACATAAGTCCCGGAAAGTTCCCCACAATATAATCCAGCAGAGACATTCCCGAGTATAGGTCCAACTCGCTCCTCTCACGCAACTGCCTTCTGTCAAAATATTGGTTAAAAGGGGATGGGTTGTACTTGGGGGCAATCTTAGGGCTCGAGGAGACTACTGCAGCATTGAGTGTTACAGCTTCGGAGCCGCCTGTATCGTAGAACATTTTTGTATAGATCATCATTGAAGATGGGTCCACCTGGCTCTCTCTCTTTTTAATGAAGCTATAATTTAGAGCGGCGGGGAATTTCTGTTCTCCAATATCCAGATAGTAACCCTTTTGACCCTCCTTACCGGTACACGATACAATGAAATTCGTACTGTCCGGGAAACTGAGATCTGTTATGGTAAAATTTCCGGTTTTGTTGAGGGGTTCGCTCACTGCAAGGTTAATCTCGGGTGCCAGCACAGAGAGTATAGACCTTTTTGTGTTACGGAATGTGCTGGTAGCCCTACCGGATATTTGCTGTGTAAACTCCTTGTCGTACCACCTTTTTGCGGGAGTTCTCTCTGCAGATAGTATGGCAGGCAAATCATAGTATCTCCACCCCTGCACCATCATCAACAGATCCATTGCTCTATCTCTTTGCAAAGATTCATCCATAAAGTAGAATGCAGGATTCTCTATGGCCCCCTTAATCTCCGAAGAGAGTAGCATATAGGTTTTAAAGTTATCGGAGAGATTATCGTGAGGAGATAAAAAGCTATCGGTCACAGATACCGAGAACTCACCTTTGACAGGGTTTCCCAGGGAGTCTCTCAGCTGTAGGGTATACCCGGCAACCTCTCTCATCCCTTTTGTATCTTCTGATTTTTCTGGAATTAGGCTTACAATAGCCTCACTCTTTGGGTAGATAAAAAACAGTCGTTCACTCAAGATTTTACTGTTTTTATCAACAATTAAAATATGATTTATACCTGGTGCAAGCGACTCATCTTTAAGGATGAAACTCCTCTCTTCCCTGGAAATATCTTCGCATAAAAAAAGAGTATCTCCATTGTGAATTATTATTGAAGCGCCTTCTGCTGTATATTTGGAAGATAAAGTAGTGTTTATGAATATTTTTCCATCTCTGCTTCTCAGGTTAATCACTGCCCCTTCGCTCTCAGCTTGAGGCAGATTGTATTTAACCCTCTTACCGGTGCCGTCTGTCGCCATAATGTGGTAACTCTCTCCGGATACGGGGAGGAATCTCAGAACGCCCATTCCGTTATGCTCTGTAATCAGCGGGGCAATCAAAGAGTCTTTACCGTTATAAAGCGCACCCACTATATTGAAACCTCTACCTTTTGTGTCTGTGGCTTTATATGCAATAACTGCAAAACGGTTGGCAAAGTATCTCCCGCTCTCCGGTAAAAACTGAACCGAGCCAAGAGTGTCTAACCCCCCCTCTTCACCCATCTCAAAATTCTGCTTGCCGGGTACTCTGCTGCTATTTATAGCATTGCTATTTAAGCCGGTTCTTTTTGCTCCGACACTGTTCACCCCTGAGCTGCTTACCACTCTGCTGCTCTTCTCTGTTGGGTTGATTAGTACAATCTGTTTATGGAACATAAATTCTGGGTAGGAGTTCATCATCCAGGTTGTATAGCCTCTCAGGGTGTACTCTCCGGTATTTAGATTGTGGGCAAGCGGCAGCTGGCCTGCAAAACCATCTTCATTTTTTTTGATTTTTACCCGACTAATGAGAGTATCACTGTAGAGCTCAACATAGATAAAGCTGCTCTCCGGCATTTCGCTAAGGGCAGAGCTGTTCTCGAGATAGCCCCGAAACCATATGTATTCACCTGCTATATAGAGGGATTTGTCTGTGTGCAGATATAGCTTTTCCGGAGATGATAGTCGTGAAAAATTCGAGTATTTTGCTGTTAACGTATCTTTTAACCCCTGTCCAAAGGTGACGCCGCAATAAAGGTTAGTCAGGAGCAATGCTGTAATAAGAGCTCCTGTTTTTCCGACTTTCATACTCATATAGTTAAGGTATTTTGGTTATTGTTTGACTTTGTGCAAAACGGATGAAAAAAGGGTGCCAAACTTTGGCACCCTTAGAAGATTTTTTTAAAGATTGCTCTAAATAACCTCCGCTACTTAGCAACTCTCTCCAGCCACTTGAGCATTGCGAGCATTGTTCCCATCGAGATGAGACAAGCTATTACAAATACACCCCAGGTCATCCATACAGGAATACTCTCATAGAATATTGCTCCGATGAAAAGTAACTGATTACCAACAGCTGTGGCACCAAGCCATCCACCCTGCATCACACCTTGATACTGAGGAGGGGCAACTTTTGATACAAATGAAATTCCCAGAGGGCTAATAAACAGCTCTGCAACTGTAAGTATAAAGTATGTTCCAATCAGAAGGAAAGGGGTAACTTTTTGAGCATCTGCCAGACCACCCATTGCCAGAACATCTTTCTGAAGTGGAAGACCGTATGAGCCAATAGCCATTACAACAAAACCCAGAGCCGCAATAAACATACCGATTGCAATCTTCTTAGGTGTTGACGGCTCAATGCCTCTTGACCTTAACCATCCAAAGAGAGCCATAATTATCGGGGTAAGCAAAACTACAAAGAGAGGGTTAATAGATTGGAATATCTCTGCACCCACTATTTTCACAAATCCAAGATTTATCTCAATTCCGCTCAGGTCTGTAAACTCTTTTGCAAACATTGTAAGAGTAAGTCCGTTTTGGTGGAAAGAGAACCAGAAGAAGATTACGACTCCGAACACTGCAAACAGGGCATAGATACGCTGACGAACCTCCTGAAGAGACATCTTGATCTCATTAGGATCCACAACCTTAATACCACCTTTAGACTCAAGTCCAGGGAAGGTTTTCTTGTTTGAGACATAGATTGCAAGAGAGATTAACATTGCAACAATAGCTACTGCGAATGCATAGTGGTAACCTGTTGTAAATACACTCAGATACTCATTTGCAAAAGCTGTAAGATCTGCTACAGGAGCTCCTGCAGATGTGCTTGCAAGCTCGGCAAAACGGGTTGCAGCCTCAGGGGAGAGGGTGTTGCCCAGTTGAGCGTGGCAAAGAGCAGGAAGGTCTGCACTGTACTGGAAACCATTATGGTTAACCCACCAGTTACGAATACCCACTGCAAAGAATGGAGCAAAAATAGCACCTACGTTAATAAACATGTAGAACAGAGAGAAACCTGAGTCTCTCATTTTGCTGTACTGATTATTGTCGTACATTTTACCCACCAGAGCCTGAAGGTTTCCTTTAAAGAGACCGTTACCAAAAGCGATTACGAACAGTCCGATACAAACCAGAATAAGGAAAAGTGTTTTGTTAGGAACAGGAGTAGGGGTAGGTATTGACAAAAGAAGGTATCCTACTGCCATAATAACAAGGCCGGTAAGAATAGTTCCTTTGTAATTCCTGGTTTTGTCTGCAATTAAACCGCCAACAAGCGCGAGGATGTAGATGGATGCGTAGAAGATGGAGTAGATTATACCTGCACTGGTTCCGTCAAGACCGAATTTTGCCTGAAGGAAGAGTACAAGAATCGCCATCATCGTGTAAAAGCCGAAACGCTCACCCATATTTGCCAGGGCGGCTGCAAGTAGTCCTTTTGGATGATTTTTAAACATAGTAAATTATAGTTTTAGTTAAAAATTAGCTCACAACTTCGCAAAAATAGTAAAATTTGGATAACTTTGTTGAAAAGCTTAAGCAACCGATGCCAAATATTATCTTTTTATTACTCGCAGCCCCCTTTTATCTGATTTCACTACTACCTCTGCGGATACACTATTTTATATCGGACAGTTTACTTTTTATAGTCGGCAAAGTTTTCGGATACAGAAAATCAGTAGTTACTGTTAATATATCCCGCTCTTTTCCAGAGTTTAAATATGATTTGGTGGAGAGTACCGTTAAGAGCTTTTATCGCCACCTTGCAGAGATAATAGCAGAGAGTATGTGGATGATTTCTGCATCAAAAAAAAAGTTGGCAAAATTGGTAAAAATCGAAAATCCCGAGGTGTTGAGAGCTATTTTTTCGGCAAAAAGGTCTGTAATTGTCGTTGGAGGTCATATCGGGAACTGGGAGCTTCTAACAAAAATGGATAAGTTTGACGAACGATTGCCTTTAGGTTATAGCGGAGATCAGTTAAAATTTATCTATAAAAAGCAGCACTCAAAATTTGCAGATAGGTTTGTGAGATGGATACGGGAGAGCAACTCCGGTATAGAGCTGGTTGAGTCCAACAGTGCTGCAAGGCATATACTAAAAAACAGAGAGAAAATAGCCTGTTACTTCCTTTTTGCAGATCAGGCCCCCCTGCCTGGCTCAAAATTTGTGACAAAAATTTTCAACCAGAATACTCTTATGATTAACGGACCGGAAGTTATCTCCAGAAGTGCAGGCTTACCGGTTGTTTTTCTTAATATGGAGAGTGTAAAAAGGGGAACTTACAGGGTAAAATTAACCCTTATCACGGATGACCCCTCTAAAGAGAATGAGGGGTTTATCACAGAAAGATTTGCTGCTCTGCTGGAGAGTTCTGTTATAGCCAACCCCCAAAATTGGCTCTGGTCTCACAAGAGATGGAAAAGAACTGTTCAGGAGAACATTTTGAAGAGTTAGAGTGTTTAGATTAATGATATGTATGCCAAGAGGAATAAAAAAGATAAAGATGAAGAATATTTTAAAAGCACTCCTGCTAATTGTTATGATTGCCGGGGCAACTGAATCAAGGTCACAATTTATTAACCCGGGCGATAAAATCCCCGCAGGTGCAATAGTCTATTCGCTCCCTGTAACCAACCTGCATTTTATTGTTGAGGTTACATACGAATCTTTTACAGCAGGCCCTTATGCCAGATTTTCTCAAAAGTATCTTGGGGTTCAGGCAAGAGAGGAGAGTGGAGATGTATATCAAATTAGCAGTATTGAGGTTATTCCCTATATTGAGGCAGACCAGTCTGCAAATATTGCCCTTAACCTGGGGAACAGTAAAACCGCATCTGCAAATTTTATGGAGATGATTAATCAGGGTCTGATAATGTGGTCGGACTCTTATGCCGGCAAATCTGAGAA
>JAUYTH010000201.1 GCA_030695165.1 Bacteroidales bacterium | reverse complement strand
CTCTCCCAATGTGTGAAAAGAGCAGTGTGATTGAGCTCTCCGAGCCAACCAGTATTCCATATATAGATCTCACAATCAAAACGATTAAAGACTTTGGGATCAACGTATCTACAACCGACTACAGAGAGTTTCGCATCCCCGGCAAACAGCGGTACAAGGCAAAGACCTTCTTCCCTATTGAGGGAGACTGGAGCGGGGCCTCAATGATACTGGTTGCCGGTGCAATAAAAAACGGGGTGACCGTTACCAATCTGCCGGTTGGGTCAAAACAGGCAGATGAGAAGATTCTCGATATTTTAAGGGGTTGTGGGGTGGAGATTAACATCACCGAGTATCCGAAGTATCTGGTTATGTGTGGCGATGAACCGTGCATTTTTAAAGAGGACGATAAAAAAGAGATAATACTGGGTTCGCAGATAGATATCCCCAAACCCAAAAACCCGCTGCTGCCATTTGAATTTGATGCAACCAACGCTCCGGACCTCTTCCCTACCCTTGTGGTGCTTGCGCTCAACTGTGTGGGGACAAGCAAAATTAAAGGGATTCAGAGGCTCTCAAACAAGGAGAGCAACAGGGCTGAGAGCCTGCTGTGTGAATTCACTAAATTGGGTGCCCATATAGATATTGAAGGAGACTGGATGATTGTAGAGGGTGGCAGGCTTCACGGAGGCTATTGCAGCTCCCATAATGACCACAGGATTGCTATGTCTATCATCACTGCATCACTTAACATAGATCAAAAAGTCTATGTAGATGATCTTAACTGTATCTCTAAATCTTTTCCGGATTTTATTAAGAATTTCAAATAAACCATATTCGCAGTTTCTGCCAATAGCTAGTTGCGTTTTTCATAATTACAAAAGAATTACAAATGAACAGTTTTGGATCAAAATTTCGGGTAACGCTTTTTGGTGAATCACACGGGCCTGCCATAGGTGTTGTAATTGATGGAATCCCTGCCGGAATTTCAATTACTACAGATGAGTTTCGTGAAGATCTGCTTCGCAGGTCGGGCGGCAAAAAGGGTGGCACACCAAGGGTTGAGGAGGATAGCCTTCAATTCCTCTCCGGTGTGTTTAATGGTTTTACAACCGGCTCTCCAGTTGCTGTGGTGGTAAATAATCTCAACACCCGATCTGCCGACTATGATAGTTTTGCCAATTCACCTCGTCCCGGACACGCAGATTTTGTCTCAAAAATCAAACACTATGGCTTTGCAGACCCCCGGGGTGGCGGGCACCATTCGGGCCGGGTCACTCTCGCTCTGGTTATTGCAGGAATCTTTGCCAAGAAGATTATATCTCCGGTTACTATTGAGACCAAAATCATCCATATCGGGGGGGAGAATCCCTGGGATAAAAAGCTGGATGAGGCACTTGCTTGTGGTGACTCACTTGGTGGGGTAATAGAGTGCACAATCAAAGGTTTACCTGCCGGGGTAGGTGAGCCCTTCTTTGACTCTCTTGAATCGCTTATCTCCCATATTGTCTTCGCAATTCCGGGCATCCGCGGTATTGAGTTTGGTGACGGCTTTGCAAGCGCCCGTATGTGGGGCTCTCAACACAACGACCCCATTTTATCTGCCGGCGGTGCAACACTGCGCAACGGTGCAGGAGGTATAAACGGAGGCATCTCAAACGGAAACGACATTATTTTCCGGATTGCAGTAAAGCCTACCTCCAGTATATCAAAGGTTCAGCACACATTTAACTTTGCAAAAGGAGTTGCAGAGGATATCAAAATAGAAGGCCGCCACGACACCTGCTTTGCCCTGCGCGTTCCCGTCGTCCTGGAAGCTGTAACTGCAATTGCTATCTCCAATCTGCTGGAGAGTTAGAGTTTTTTACAAACACATCGTCTCACCATATAGGGCTCCATCGGGTAGTAGTCAAACAGTCTAATAACGGCCGTGTTGCTCTCCAGTTGTGGGTATGCAATTACCTTTTTAACTCCGTATTTTATGAAATTCTGGTGCAGATGGTGGAATATTACTGCATTGAGCCCTTTGTTCTGATACTCCGGAACCACCCCGATAATGTACATATCCAGCAGTTCGTACTTCATAAGAGCCCTTTTAATATGGATTATCCCCATTGGCAACAACCGCCCTTTTGCCTTGTTGAGCGCTTTGGATATGGTTGGAATGGTTACGGCAAATGCAACAACCCTATCCTCTTTATCAAGAACAATTGACAAAAATTTTTGATCTACCATTGGGATAAACTGCTTGAGAACTCCCTCAATCTCTCTTTCGGTTACAGTGTTAAAGCAGTATAGTGGAGTATAAGATCTGTTGTAAGCCTTAAAAAGTTCCCTTCCGTAGTGGCGAAGTTTGCGGGAGGATACCTTTCCCAGAATTTTCACACCATATCTATCCTTAACAATCTGAGAGAATGCGGCCAGCTTCTCGGGAACTTTATCCGGTATATTTAATGTTCTCTGGCTCCAGTCCACCTCTTTTGAGTATCCGAGACTCTCCAGATGTGTAACATAATATGGAAAGTTGTAGATAGTCTGCGATGTAGATAGATTTTCGAACCCCTCTACCAACATTCCCTGTTTATCCAAATCGTTGAATCCCTGAGGGCCGCTCACAATCTCAAATGAGAGCTCTGCTGCCCACTCCTCAACTTTGGCCATCAGCGCTCCGGAGACATCTGCATCGTCAATAAAATCTATCCATCCGAAACGCATCCTCTTCTCCCCCCAGGCAGAATTGGATTTGTGGTTGACAATGGCTGCCACTCTGCCCACTATCTCCTCTCCCTTAAAGGCAAGAAAAAGCTTTGAATCACAGTATTCGTATGAGGCATTCCTATCTTTTTTTAAGATATTCAACTCGTCCCACCTTATTGGGCACACCCAGTTGGGCTCATCCCGGTAAAGCTTCTCGGGGAATTGTACAAAAGAGAGGTGCTCCTTTGCAGTGAGCACCTCTTTTATGGTTACGCCGTTGTTTTTCATTTTGAGCACAGCTATTTTACAATAGAGCCGGCAACAACATTGGCTACCAGTGCCCTTAGCCTCACAACGCTACCCTTGTCTTCCGGGTGAACTCTGTTGGTAAGCAGGATTACTGCAGTCTTAGAGACCGGGTCTATGACCAGAGAAGTTCCGGTATATCCGGTGTGGCTGAATGTCTTTGTGGGGTGGAACAGGTTTCCATTATTTGAGGCATAAGATGAGTAGTTGTCCCATCCCAGAGAGCGTCCCATAGCAGAAACCTCTGCAGGCACTCTTGTCATAGTCTCTACCGTTAGGTTTCCAAGCACTCTTTTGCCGTTATATTCGCCTCCGTTCATCAGAGCGGCAGCAAGTATTGCCAAATCATCTGCATTTGAAAATACCCCCGCATTTCCCGAATTTCCGCCGTTAAGAAGTCGTGCAAGCGGGTCGTGAACCAACCCAAGAATTACAGTACCATCTTTTTGTTTCTCTGTCGGGGCAATCATATTGTATAACTCCGGTTTCGGGTTAAAAGTAGTATAGCTCATACCCAAAACATCAAATACATTTTTTTGGGTATAATCCTGAAGTTTCACTCCGGTGATGTTCTGAAGAACATTTTGAAGAGTTATAAAATTGAGGCAGCTATATTGAAACTTTGTTGTCGGACGAAAGTCCCTTTTGCAGGTTGCTATATACTCGATAAGCCCCTGAGGTGATGGAGATCCATATTTTGCCACCAGCTCGGCTGCGGGCGCATAAGGGGGCAGTCCGGAGGTGTGTGTAAGCAGATCAACAATCCTTATATCAATACTCTTTCCTGTTTCTGTATCCAGATACCCTTTGAATCCCTCAATGTACATTGCTACATTATCTGAAAGTCTCAGTTTGCCCTGCTCTACAAGCTGCATTATTGAGATTGCTGTTCCAACCGGTTTTGAGACCGATGCCATATCAAAAATTGTGTTGACCTCCATCTTTTCAATCTTTGGATAGAGAGCTTTATTGCCATAACTCTTGATATAGGCCATCTTGCCGTCACGCACAACAGCAAGAACTGCTCCCGGAATCTCACCCTTCTCGATAGAGCTGTTTATAATATTATCTACCCTAACAAGACGATTCGGGTCCATACCCGCCTTCTCCGGTGAAACTCTTTGCAGAGGTTGAGAGAAAAGTACTGCAGATGTTACAATTGCAATTAACGAAATGAGAATCCTTTTCATTTTTCTATGTTTTAGTTTAAGGTTATCTTTTAAAAGTCTAAACTCCACGTTGAACAAAAGTAATAAAAAAACAGTGCTAAATAACGGAATTCCGATATCTATGCACTGTTTTCGCTCAACAAAACTAATTATGCCGGTAAGCAATAATTACTGCTAGCCACTACCTACCTAAACTTTGCCTGAGACTATTTCTCACTATTGCTGCACAAATTCTCTCTCCACTATTACCGCACTAATTCTCTCCCGGCGATTACCCGACATTACCTTGCATTTCCGGCCGGTCTGCCCTCTCTTCTCTGTCTGTTGGGATCTGCCTCTAATTTCTCAATATAGCTCTTATATTTATCAACCCCTAAAGCAGCCTCTATTTTTGGTTGAAAAGTCTCACGAATCTTCATATACTTCTCTCTGCTATCTGCAGATGCCATCTCTTTTTGCATATCCTCATAAAGCTTATGAAGCTTTGTACTGTCCTCTTTAGTAACTGTTACATACTTTGCAATATCTGCAATTCTCTCTTTTGCAAATGTAGCAGGATCTACATTGCGTCTTTGAGCCGGCTGCAACTGAGCGCTTGCACCTATGGCGAACATCACCACTGCGATAGTTAGAATAAACTTTTTCATATTATTGATTTAATTGATATGGACCTTTGACTAAAGAAACTGCAATTAGTTTAATCATTGCCCGCGCAAAGCTGTGAAAATTCAACTGGCAGTGTTATGTGAAACAAGCTGGTTTATAAGCGTTTAAAAACAAGAAATTGGCTAATTGAGAAAAACTCAAAAATTAATCTATTAGCCTACAAATACTTACACAAAAGACTAACAGATGAAACTTTCAAAAAAAAAGATAACCAACTAAAGTTGGTTATCTTTTTGTCTAATCTTCTGATATTTAGCAAAGATCCACGATGCTTGGCAAGATTACTCCTCCCTGCGTGGTCCTCTGTCGCGTCCTCCGGCATTACCACCGGCGTTGCCGCCTCTTCCGCCTCTGGATTGTCCGCCGCCGCCGCCTCTACGATCGTTGTTACGGTCGTTGTTTCTGCGAGGACGATCGTTGTTACGTCCGGATTGTGGGGCAGATGATGGTCCTGCGGTTACTCCCATATTTGGAGAGAGGTCTCTCTTTCCGAATATTTCGCCATTGCAGATCCATACTTTAACACCGATTACACCTACTTTGGTATGAGCCTCAGCGTGTGCGTAGTCGATATCTGCACGGAATGTGTGAAGTGGTGTACGTCCCTCTTTGTAAAGCTCCCTTCTTGCCATCTCGGCTCCACCCAAACGACCGCTCACAAGAACCTTGATTCCCTCTGCGCCCATTCTCATTGTAGATGCCATTGCCATTTTAATGGCGCGACGATAAGATACGCGACCCTCTACCTGACGCGCAATATTGTTGGCTACAATATTTGCGTCGATTTCCGGTCTCTTTACTTCGAAGATGTTTATCTGAACCTCTTTGTTAGAGATTTTTTTCAACTCCTCTTTCAGTTTGTCTACCTCCTGGCCACCTTTTCCGATAATGATACCGGGACGGGCTGTGTGGATAGTTACTGTGATAAGCTTAAGAGTTCTCTCTATCACGATTTTAGAAAGGCTTGCCTTTGCAAGACGAGCATTAAGATATTCGCGAATCTTTGAATCTTCCAATAGTTTCGCAGCATAGTCTTTTCCACCGTACCAGTTAGAGTCCCAGCCACGGATAATACCAAGTCGGTTTGATATAGGATTTGTCTTTTGTCCCATTTTATTGCTCCTCTTTTTCGGTTTTTACTTTCTTACCCAACACGATGGTTACGTGGTTAGAACGCTTGCGAATTCTAGCTGCGCGACCTTGCGGTGCTGTTCTGATACGCTTTAGAGAACGGCCTTGTCCAACCATAATAGTTTGAACACAAACATTGCCGTTTTCCAACTCTTTACGATCTGATTCGTTTTTGGCTTCCCAGTTGGCTATTGCCGAACGGAGCAGTTTTTCCAAACGAATAGATGCCTCCTTTTTGGTATACTTAAGTATATCCAAAGCGCGGTTTACCTCAACTCCTCTGATGATATCTACAACGAGTCTCATCTTTCTAGGAGAGGTAGGAAGATCATTCAGCGATGCAATTGCTGTCTGCTTCTTTATTTCTTTACGCCTTTCGGCTGATTCTCTTTTTCGAGCTCCCATTATTGTGAATTTCTTTTACTCATTAACATAAATTAACGATTACCCGAGTGACCTTTAAAGGTGCGGGTAGGTGCAAACTCTCCAAGCTTGTGTCCTACCATATTCTCGGTTACATACACCGGAATAAACTTGTTGCCATTGTGAACAGCAATAGTGTGGCCTACAAAGTCCGGCGATATCATGCTGGCTCTTGACCAGGTCTTGATGACCTCCTTCTTACCAGCCTCATTCATAGCAAGTACTCTATTCTCGAGACTTGCCTGTATGTATGGTCCTTTTTTCAGTGAACGACTCATAATTCTCTTTTCAGTTTAATCCGTTATTTTTT
>JAUYTH010000197.1 GCA_030695165.1 Bacteroidales bacterium | reverse complement strand
CAAGGTTACGCTGCTCTTTCTCAATAAGGACTATATCTGCTGAGTCGTATGCATTCTGAAGCGATTCATAATACTCTTTGGGAAATTTTGCGTCAACCGGAAGCCAGATATGTTTTCTATTATCGTCTTTACCAGGGAGTTTAATGGCAAATTCAACAAAGTCTCTTCCGGTGCTCTTTGTCTTAACATTTGTTTCGTACTGATCCGGAGCAAGTAAGTTCTCCAAAAGCATTGAGAGTTGAACCTCCCCTATACCGCCCCTCATTTTTACATTATTAAGCACTCTTTTAAGTCCTCCGACATCCTGTGCCAACACCTGCATCTCTCCCAAACCCTTTTGAACTTCAATAAGTTGCTTTCCAACAGTCTCAAAGCTTCTTCCCAATCTCTCACTAAGTGTCTTTTCAAGTTTCTCTTCAACTGTACCACGAATTTGCTCCAGCCTCTTTTCGGTATTTACTATCATCTCGTTTTGCCTCTTCTCTAACTGATCCAGCCTCTCTTTCTGAAGTTGGGTAAGCTGAGACATAGAGTTTGAAGATGAGTCCTGAAAATTTTTAAAATTCTGACTGATAAATTCGGAGAATCTTGAAAGAGAGGCCGAGAGCTCGTCTCTATTCTCTTTGTTTAGGCGCTGCAACTCTGTAAGCAGATATTTTTGCTCTGCCGATGCTCTTCTTGAAGAGCCTATGATATTTAAAATGAATGCTGTATTAAGAATAATAAGCAACAACAATGCTATTAATATTAAGGAGGAACTCATATCTATTTTTGTCTGAAAGATATTATTAAATCCTGACATTTAAAACAAAAAATAGCTATATTTGCGATAGTAAAAGCATATACAATAGACTATGATACTAAATAAACAGGTTGGAGTGTACCTGAACCTGGTTCACTACCAGTTCAAGCAGTATCTAAATAAAATATTTCATAACCACGGGTTTAACTTAACACCTGAACAATATTTGGTTATTGATACCCTATGGGACGAAGGTGTTCTCTCTCAACAGCAAATTGCAGATATTATTATCAAGGATAAAAACTCAGTTACCAAATTGATTGACGCCCTTGAAAAGAAGGGTTTGGTACAAAGGAGAACAGACGAACTGGATCGCAGACTCAATAAGATTCATCTTACCGAAGAGGCTATTAATATTAAGGATGTTATAACTGAGATTGCCATTGAATCAACCAACACTATTTTTAAGAATATTCCAAGAGAAGATCTTGAGAAATTTGTCTCTGTACTCAACAAAATGTCCCAAAACATATACGCATTAAACAATGATAAAGTTGTTTAATCTTTAAAAAAAAGATTCTACTCACTATGGAGGGAGATGTTCTTGTAATTGGAGGAGGGGCTGCCGGAATGGAGACAGCTTCGCGAATATCCGATTTTAACCGAAATGTAATTTTAATTGAAAAAGAGCAAGAACTTGGAGGTCACATTCTTAAATGGGACAGACTTTTTCCCGATGGCATTCCGGCTTCTGATGTTACTAAAAACCTAAAAGAGAGCCTTGGCAGCACCAAGGTGCTTTTAGGGTGCTACATTACCTCTATAGAGAAAAGAGAGGACTCCAATTTCTTCGCTCAACTCAATTCAGGTGAGACTATTAAATGCAGTTCAGTGATTTTTGCAACCGGTTTTAAATTGTTCCCTGCGCAGAAGAAACAGGAGTACGGTTACGGGCTTTATGAGAGGGTTATTACTAATGCAGATCTTGAAACCAGATTTAAAAAAGGTGAGGGGCTTGGAAAAGACGCACCTAAGAGGATAGGGTTTGTCCATTGCGTAGGTTCCCGGGATGAAAAAATCTGTAATAATCAATGTTCAAAATTGTGTTGTATTACCGCTGTAAAACAGGCTATTGAGTTAAAGCAACTCTATCCATTTGCAGAGATATTCTGTTTCTATATGGATTTAAGGATGTATGGAAGAGGTTATGAAGATCTCTATCTGGAGGCTCAGTCAAAATACGAAATTAGATTTATAAGAGGCAGGGTATCAGAAATATCTCAAGAGCAGAGTGGTCTTGTTATTGTGAAGGCAGAGGACACTCTTGCATCAAGACCCTTGAAAATAACTCTGGACTGGGTTGTTCTGATGGCAGGAATTATCTCAGAAAGAGAGAACGACTACTTATCACAACAACTTTCACTTCAATTAGGCGAAGATGGATTTATTGATTCTGTTGATCCTATTCAAAAAACCAACCAGACAAATATTGCCGGAGTCTTTGTAACAGGTTCTGCCTCAGGTCCAAAGACACTTCCGGAGGTAATTAACGAAGCAAGATCTACAGCCTTGTCGGTTAATGAATATTTAAATAAGATCAAAAATGGTTGATTTTGGTTTCGAACTATCTTCCAGCAAGAGAATTGATCTGGACAGTTTTGACTCTGACCTTTTTTTGAAGTTAAAAGCAGAGTCTGGCAAAATTACTGAATGTATTGCGTGCGGATCCTGCACATCATCCTGCAGTGCAGGGATTTTTACCCTTGTGAATTTCAGAAAAACCATATTATTAATAGAGAGAGGGAAAAACGAAGAGGCAATAGAGTTAATAAAGGGATGTATGCTTTGCGGAAAATGCACATTGGTCTGTCCCAGAGGAATTAATACACGAGAGATAATACTTTCCATAAATCAATACTACAAAAAGGAGAGGTTTTGAAAGAGAGGATTATTTTTGGATATGACCCTTTTGTTATCCCATTTACTCTCGGGGTAATCTTTATTATGCTATATCTTGGAACGGGTACAGTAAGAATTCTCTTAACTTTAACCAGAAAAGAGGCTTTAAATCTGCTGAACTCTATCTTCTCTGTGAAGATATTCAAAACCTTCAAGGATATCCTTTTTGATGTACTTCTTCACGTAAAAATATTCAAAAGGAATATACTGCTGGGGTATATGCACGCCAGCATAGCTTTTGGATGGTTTATGTTAATTTTTATCGGTCATATTGAAGTTATATTATATACACCTCAAAGAAACGGGGTTATCTACTACCCTGTATTTTTCAGATATTTTGTTATGGAGACAAGTCAGACTCTAAGAGGAGCTTTTTTCTTCTTTCTGATGGATCTTTTTCTGCTGATTGTTCTGAGCGGTATTGCTCTGGCTATTTATAAGAGGTTTCGCTCTGTAAGACTTGGTATGAAAAGAACAACCCGTCTTAAGACCGGAGATAAAATAGCTCTGTGGTCTTTGTGGATGATCTTTCCTTTAAGGCTTATTGCCGAGAGTTTTACTGCAGATATCAGCGGTGGCAGTTTCCTGACAAGCACAATTAACACTCTTATGGGGAGTTTAGTGGAGAGTACAGTTTATATGGATACTCTCTGGTGGGCATACTCGTGTGCTCTTGCTATTTTCCTCTTTGCCCTGCCATTCTCAAGATATATGCACATACCAACAGAGATTCTTCTCATATTCCTGAGAAATGCAGGTATAAAATCTTCAAGTTCAAGAGATGGTTTTGCAGAGAGTGAAATATACTCCTGCTCCTCGTGCGGTATTTGCATAGATGCTTGCCCTATGAGTGTTGTCGATAAAAAGAGCAATTACACCTCTGTTTACCTGCTTAGAAAGCTTCGTAGAAGGAAGGAAGATAGCCTCTTTGTCGCAGAACAGTGTCTGATGTGCGGTAAATGTGTAGAACTATGTCCTGTAGAGATTGATTCGTGCCGGCTTAAGCTTCTCAAAAAGAGAGAAAATTTTCCCGATCAGATATTTGACTACAACTACCTTAGTAAAAAACATCCGGAGTTTAAGAGTGGTATAAATAGACCGGATAGGGAGAAAGTTCTATATTATGCAGGGTGTATGACCCACTTGACTCCGCAAATATATACATCTCTCTTTAACATTATGGATAAGGCTCAGATAGATTACAGCTTTATGGATAGAGATGGGAGTATATGTTGCGGAAGACCACTAATTCTCTCCGGCGGAGAGAGAGCTGCTAAAGAGCTTATTAAGGCTAATAGCGAGCTTATACTGAGGGCAAATGCGGGGATCTTGCTACTCTCCTGCCCTATTTGCTTTAAGGTTTTTAAAGAGAACTATAGCTTAAACGGCATTAAAGTAATGCACCACTCTCAATATATCAATTTGCTTATAAAGGAGGGAAAAATCAAGCTTAAAAAGGGAGATTTCTCAGTAGTTTATCACGATCCTTGTGATCTTGGCAGAGGGTCTGATGTCTATTCAGAACCGAGAGAGGTAATCTCATCTGCAGCAGTGTTAAAGGAGTCATCAAATTTACCTGCTGAGAGTATATGTTGTGGTGGATCACTTGCGAGTAGAAGATTTTCTCAAAGTGAGAGAGAATCTGTAACTTTACACTCCCTTGAAAAACTAAATATCAACAACCCTGAAAAGCTTATCACTGCCTGCCCGCTATGCTTGAGAAGTTTTTCTAAATTTAATAAAAGAGAGACCTTAGATATAGCTCAATTAGCTGAACAACAAATGATTTAATAACACAATAAGAGGCAAATATGACAAATTACAAACTACAGAATTTTGCAGATGGTAATATTTTTGAGGATAGTGGCTGGCTTTTGGCAGATCCCGATTACCCGAAGCCTTCACTTGTAAGAGCAATTTATGATAATAAGCAGTTAAATTTAAAAGCTGAATCCCTTGGTATATATAAATATGCCGACTGGTTGCCTGTAAATAAATTCTTGAAAAACTCCTCCTCTACTGTTACATATAAAAGTACAAAACTGGCTGCAAAGCTCAATCTTACAAATCTTTACATTAGCTTTAGCGGTTATTGGCCACAGATTGGAGCAGAGATGAGTACCTGCTCTTTTAAGGAGACAGAGGCCTACACAGTTTGTGCAAGATTGACAGATAAGCAGAAGGGTGTTATGGTTGTAGCCTCAGTTGGAAATACAGCAAGAGCTTTTGCCAAAGTGTGTTCGGACAACAACATTCCACTTTTGCTTATTGTCCCTTATGATAATCTCAATGCTCTCTGGTTTAAAGACCAAATTCAAGATTGTGTTAAACTTATCTGCACCCCCCCTGAGACGGATTATTATGATGCTATAGATCTATCAGGAAAGATATGCAAATCTGAACTCTTTTTTGAAGAGGGAGGGGCAAAAAACGTAGCCAGAAGAGATGGAATGGGGACTACTGTACTTAGTGCGGCAACAACCATCAAACGTATCCCGGATTACTATTTCCAGGCTATTGGTAGTGGAACCGGAACAATTGCCGCCTGGGAGGCCAATTTAAGGCTAATTGAAGATGGTAACTATGGTTCTCATAAGATGGTGCTGCTACCATCGCAAAACAGCCCTTTTACCCCTATGTACGATGCCTGGAGGGCGGGCAGTAGAGAGATAATATTCCCAAATGAAGATATTGCCAGAGAGAATGCGTTAAAAATTACTGCAAAAGTTCTCTCTAACAGACGTCCGCCTTACTCTGTTCCCGGGGGTCTTTTCGATGCTCTTAAAGATACTTCCGGCGATATTGAGTCAGTTACAAATAGTGAGTTGAGCATTGCGTGCGAAATGTTTGAGGAGCTTGAGGGTATTGATATTCATCCTGCAGCCGGGGTAGCTCTTGCCGGTATGATAAAATCTCTTGACTCACTTAAGGCAGAGAGAGATGCTGTTCTTATGCTGAATATTACAGGAGGAGGAGAGAGACGTCTGAAATCCGAAATTAACCCTTTTTATTTGAAACCAGATCTTATTCTCAGCAATAAACTGGCAGATGAAGCAATAATTAAACAGGCAGAATTGCTGTTTTAGGTTGGTATCAGAGTTATAATTACTAAATTTGCCGTCTCTCAAAAAAACACGGCTCTATGAAAATAGATATCTCTTCGGTCTTCAGGCCTAAGCTTTTTGATATTATTATTAATCGCAGATACGACAAAAAAACCTTTATGTCGGATCTGATTGCAGGAGTAATTGTAGGTATTATTGCACTTCCTCTGGCCATTGCATTTGGGATAGCCTCCGGTGTAACTCCACAGCAGGGTCTTGTAACAGCAATAGTAGCTGGAGTTCTTACCTCTCTATTCGGTGGATCAAAATTTCTGATAGGAGGGCCAACAGGTGCTTTTATAGTGATTGTTTATGGTATAGTAACCCAGTATGGAGTATCGGGATTGATTATAGCAACGGTACTTGCCGGAGTCATTCTTGTCTTAATGGGACTGTTTAAACTTGGTAACATAATCAAATTTATCCCCTATCCTATTGTGGTTGGATTTACAAGCGGAATTGCCCTTGTTATTTTTTCGACTCAGATAAAAGATCTTCTTGGCCTGAATATGGAGAGTATCCCCTCCGATTTTATCCCTAAATGGATAGCATATTTTCAAAATATCTCATCTATAAATTTATGGGAGAGCGCTCTTGGATTTTTCTCTCTTATGATAATTGTTTTTTGGCCCAAGATTAACAAGAAGATACCAGGCTCACTCATAGCTATTGTAATGGGAACATTTGGTGCTATCTTGCTAAGTAAATTTGCCGGGATTGACTTTGCAACAATCGGGAGTAAATTTCCGGAACTTGCAGGAGGTGTTCCACTTCCAAGACCTGAGACCCCTAAAATCGATTTTGAGGCGATTCGCTTGCTATTCCAACCTGCAATCACAATTGCGATTCTATGTGCAATTGAGTCTCTTCTTGCTGCTATGGTGGCAGACGGAGTTACCGGTAAAAGACACGATTCAAACACAGAGCTTATAGGCCAGGGAATTACCAACATAATAACTCCATTTTTCGGAGGTATCCCATCAACCGGA
>JAUYTH010000106.1 GCA_030695165.1 Bacteroidales bacterium | reverse complement strand
TCTTTGGGGTAAACGCAGGTGTTATGGACTCTATGGTCAACCACTACACCGCAGCAAAGAGATTAAGAAGTAATGATGCATATACACCCGATGGAAAAGCGGGGCAGAGGCCAGATTATGCAGTTTCAGTATATTCAAATATACTGAAAGATCTTTACCCGGATGTACCCGTGGTCATCGGTGGTGTGGAGGCATCTTTAAGACGATTGTCCCACTACGACTACTGGCAGGACAAACTTGCTAAATCAATTCTGTTTGACTCCCGTGCAGATTATCTGATTTACGGGATGGGAGAGAGGGCAATAAGAGATTTGGCACTGAGTTTAAGCAGGGGAGAGAGCCGTGAGGAGATTATAAAAATACCTCAGATATGTTACATATCAGATTCTTCTATAGCTTCAAACAGCAATGTTATAACTCTTAAATCTTTTGAGCAGGCACAAAAGAGCAGATTGGTTCTTGCAGAAAATTTCAGGATAATCGAAAGGGAGTCAAACTCATACTACCCGGCCCATCTAATAGAACCTTGTGAAGGTAGGTTCGTTCACGTCAACCCTCCTTATGACTTGCCTGCAGATGGGGAGATTGACGCATATTACGAACTACCCTATTTAAGAGAACCCCATCCCCGTTATAAAAATAAACATATACCTGCATTCGAGATGATAAAATTCTCGGTAAACACTCACAGAGGGTGTTTCGGATCCTGCAGTTTCTGTACCATATCTGCACACCAGGGCAAATTTGTTCACTCCAGATCTCAGGAGTCTGTAATAAAAGAACTGAGGCAAATTGCCTCTATGGAGAGTTTTAAGGGATATATATCTGACCTTGGAGGACCCACTGCCAATATGTATATGATGAAGGGGAGAGATCTTCAGATGTGCACCAAATGCAAAAGAGACAGCTGTATTTATCCCTCAGTGTGCAAAAATCTGAACCACTCTCACAAACCTCTGCTGGATCTCTACTGTGAAGCAGCCGGTATTAAAGGGATAAAGAGAAGTTTTGTATCCAGCGGAATCAGATATGACCTTTTTCTTGACGATAAAGGATATCTGGACAGGTCTGGAAAAGAGTATCTTAAAGAGCTTATTGTCAACCATACATCTGGTAGGCTTAAGGTTGCTCCGGAGCATACAGAGGAGGATGTTCTCAAAGCAATGGGAAAACCCAATTTTGCTTCATTTGTGTTTCTGAAAAGCGAATTTGAAAGAATTATTAAAAATGAAGAAAAAAATTACCAGTTAATCCCATATTTTATATCTTCACATCCTGGATGCACAATGGATCATATGAGGCGACTTGCTGTAAATCCTGCTCTTAGAGATATTCAACTAGAACAGGTTCAGGATTTTACACCAACTCCAATGACCAGGTCATCGGTAGCTTTTTACACAGGAGTAGATCCAAAAACAATGAAAAAAATCTTTATAGAGAGGGACCCGCAGAAGAAGAAAAACCAAAAAACACATTTTTTTAATAATTTCTAATAAAAGAGAATTAATTTACAAAAATTTGCATTATACTTGCAGCCCAATTTGAATATCAGAAGTGTAAATATGGAGAAGATGAGCAATAAGCCCAAGGCGAAAGAGACAACAGGATCTACCGATAGATCTTCCAAGAGACGTGCGGTCATAAGTTATGCCAATTTAAGTCACGAACTTATGTCTGCTTTCAAGGAGAAATACCCGAGAGGATATGCAGATTATATGGGTGAGGTTTTTAAAGTAGAAAAACCGGATGGTTCGTTTTTTTATGCAATCTCACTAGAGGTGCCGGATGCAATATATCTGGTAAAAGTAGATGTGAAAATTGACGATTACGAAGATTTGGAGAGAGGCCTTTTTGGAGGAGGAGGAGATGACGAAAGCAGTGACCCGGATGAATTTCCGGAAGATGATTCCGCCTCTTCATTTACTGAGGAGGATGACTCTGACGAATAGTCGTGAAAATAGTCAAATAAGAGTTAAAGCTGAACTTTTGTTCGGCTTTTTTTGTAATTTCGTCTTTCACAAAAGAGATGATGGATAGATTGCTTAAGTACCTTTGTGGACAAATACTGAAATTATCAGAGAGCAGGATGCTTGTCTTGCTTGCATTCATCACTGGTCTTTTGAGTGGATTTGCTGCAGTACTGCTCAAAAATCTTATCCATTTTTTTGCTTGGCTTCTAAAAGGTTGGTTCAACACTACAGCAGAGAGCTCTCTATATCTCATATATCCCGGAGTGGGGATGCTTATTGCTTATCTGCTTGTTAGATATTTAATAAAAGAGAATATTGGACACGGTGTAACTAAAGTCCTTTTAGCAATCTCGAAAAATGATTCAAAGATAAAACCCCATAACACCTGGTCATCTATAGCTGCCAGCTCAGTCACTATCGGTTTCGGCGGCTCTGTAGGGGCTGAAGCACCAATTGTATACACCGGTGCGGCAATTGGCTCAAATTTAGCTCGTTTGATGGGTTTGTCATATAAGCATATGACCATTTTACTGGGATGCGGAGCAGCAGGTGCAGTAGCAGGAATATTCAAGGCACCACTTGCAGGAATTCTTTTTACTCTTGAGATATTACTATTCAGCATCTCTATAACCTCAATAATTCCATTGCTGGTATCTGCAGTAACAGCTGCAACTGTCTCATTCATTTTTATGGGGAAAGCTGTTGTCTTTAGCAATAGTATAGAGAGTTTTAGTATCGGGAATATTCCGTATTATATTCTACTGGGTATTGTATGTGGCTTTATATCGCTCTATTTTACAAGAACAACTCTATCGGTTGAGGATAGGTTAAAAAATATCACAAATCCATATAAAAGATGGATTTTAGCGTCATTATCACTTGGTATTCTCATTTTTATCTTCCCTCCGCTATATGGCGAAGGGTATGAGTCTTTAACTTCGCTTCTAAACGGAGATGCAATCAGCGCAATTGGCCCGAATATTTTTGGAGACCTTTTCACTAACCAATGGTTTGTACTATTATTCTTTGCGGCTGTAATCTTCTTTAAAGTTCTTGCTATGGCTTTTACAAATGCCGGAGGAGGAGTAGGAGGTACATTCGGCCCTACCCTTTTTATAGGAGGGGTAACAGGTTTTGTTCTAAGTAAATTTATTAATCTGAGCGGATTTCATATGCTGCCAGAGGCCAATTTCGCACTTGTGGGAATGGCCGGTTTAATGGCAGGTGTAATGCAGGCTCCGCTAACTGCTATATTTCTTATTGCAGAGATCACTGGAGGTTATGTACTCTTAATGCCGCTAATTATTACATCAATAATCTCATTTATAACGATAAGAACCTTTGAGCCCTACTCAATTTATACAAAGCGTATTGCAAACCAGGGTGAGCTTCTTACTCACGACAACGATAAAACTGTTCTCACCCTTCTTAAGACATCCGACCTTATTGAGACAGATTTTCAGTCGGTATCGCCAAATGCCAATCTTGCATATCTTGTTAATGTGATTGCAAATTCAAAGAGAAACATCTTCCCGGTTGTAGATAGCAGTGGAGTTCTTCAGGGAATTATTCTTTTGGATGATATCCGCGAAATTATGTTCACAAGGGAGCTTTATGAAAAAACTGAGGTGGTCAAACTAATGAAAGAGCCTCCAGATGTTGTTTTTAAAAACGAAAAAATGGACTCTGTTATGCGAAAGTTTGAAAGTTGCGGAGCTTGGAATCTACCGGTGGTAAACGATTCCGGCCAATATATCGGGTTTGTATCAAAATCAAAAATCTTCTCTGCATACAGAGATCAATTACAACAAGTATCACATGAATAAAATTTATCTGGACCATATCTGTAATTCATTATCAGTTTCAATATGGCAAGTTGAGAATTGTGTACAACTATTTGAAGAGGGATCAACTATCCCTTTTATATCAAGGTATCGCAAAGAGCGTACAGGTGCTCTTGACGAAGTTCAGATAACAGAGATTAAGTTCCTTTATAACAGGTTTGAGGAGCTTGACAAGAGAAAAGCAGCCATAATCAAGAGTATAGAAGAGCAGGAGAGACTCACAGATGAACTTCGGGATGAGATTGAAAAATGTATAGATCCGAACCGATTGGAGGATATATATCTGCCCTACAAGCCAAAACGAAGAACAAAGGCAAGTATTGCACGAGAGAAGGGGCTGGAGCCGCTTGCATTGGAGATACTCAAAATGTCGGTGGAAGATTGCAGTAAGCTTGCAGAGAGATATATAAATGATAGTGTAGCGTCTTCAGAGGATGCTCTGCAGGGAGCAAGAGATATAATTGCAGAGAAGATTAGTGAAACTACATCTGTGAGGGAGTCGCTCAGGGCTCAGTACAACAGATATGCAAAGATTGTATCTGCTCAGCAGAGAGGTCTGGATCCCGATAATGAGGAGTCCAGTAAATTCAGAAACTACTTTGATTTTAGCGGTAACATATCCAATATGCCTTCACACAGGGTCCTTGCCATTTTACGAGGTTCAAGGGAGGGGCATCTTAGTATCAAACTTGAGGTGGAGAGTGATTACTCTCTTAATATGATAAAGAGAGATATGTTCAGAGATGTAAAGAGTATCTCAAAAAGTTGCAAAAATGAGGTTGAGCTGGCAATTGAGGACTCTTATAAACGGCTACTTCATCCGTCAATCGAAAATGAGGTGCTAAAGATGGCTAAAGAGAGGGCAGATCTTGAGTCAGTAAAGGTTTTTGGGGAGAATTTAACAGCCCTGTTGCTTGCACCCCCTGTAGGTCAAAAGAGAGTACTTGCAATAGATCCTGGTTTTAGGACAGGTTGCAAGGTAGTGTGTCTGGGAGCTCAGGGAGAGCTTCTTCATAACGATACAATCTACCCTCACCCCCCTGTGAACGAAAAGATTCAGGCTATTAAAAAAATATCAAATCTGGTTGAGGCGTACAAAATAGAGATTATTGCAATAGGGGATGGAACAGCAAGCAGAGATACCGAGAGCTTTATTAAAAAGATTGCTCTTCCTCAGGGAATTCAGGTCTATTCTGTAAGTGAAGATGGGGCTTCTATCTACTCGGCATCCCCGGTTGCCAGAGAGGAGTTTCCGGACTATGATGTGACTGTGCGCGGTGCAATTTCAATAGGCAGAAGGGTGATGGATCCATTGGCCGAGTTGGTTAAAATAGATCCTAAGTCTTTAGGAGTTGGTCAATATCAGCACGATATAGACCAAAATCTACTAAAAGAGATGTTGGATAATACAGTCGTAAGTTGTGTTAATAAGGTGGGAGTAAACCTAAATACAGCCAGTAAACATCTTTTGAGTTATGTCTCCGGGATAGGTCCATCTATTGCTCAGAACATTATTGATTTCAGAGGTGAAAATGGCCCTTTTAAATCAAGGGTGGAGCTTCTAAAGGTTAAGAGGCTGGGTTCTAAAGTTTTTGAGCAGAGTGCAGGGTTTCTAAGAATCCCGGATTCTGTACACCCGCTTGATAATACAGCTGTTCACCCTGAGAGGTACTCTTTAGTTGAGAAAATGGCAAAAGATTTAAATAAAAGTGTCAAAGAGCTTGTTGCTCAGGGAGAGACACGTACCTTGATTGATGTAAAGAGGTACGTTAGTGAAGATGTTGGCCTTTTAACTCTTAATGACATTATGGACGAACTTGCTAAGCCCGGCAGAGACCCCAGAAGGGTTGCCAAGGTGATGGAGTTTGCCAGCGATGTTCACTCGATTGAAGATCTTAAAATAGGAATGGTTCTGCCCGGAATAGTAACCAATATTACCAATTTCGGAGCCTTTGTTGACATAGGAATAAAGCAGGATGGTTTGATTCATATATCTCAGATGGCAGATAAGTTTATCTCCTCTCCTTCAGATGTTGTAAAGTTACAACAACATCTAATGGTAAAAATTCAGGATGTAGATTTAAAGAGGGGGAGGATACAGCTTACTTTGCGAGGACTTTAGATTTTTTCTGTCGCTGGGCTACAATCACACCGATTACTACTATAACTATCCCTGCAACTTTTCGTGCATTCATTGTGTCGTGTCCAATCATATAGGCGCCAAATGCAGATACCACCGGAACCAGAGATGTAAATATGTTGGTTCTGGCAATTCCAAGCTCTTTGAGGGCTGTTATAAAGAGTATAAATGCAACTCCCGAACACAATACAGCCAAATAGATCAAAGGCTTTACAACATCTGCAGTAAGTGATGAGAAAGAGAAGGTGGAGTACTCGTTGTAGAGAAAAAAAGGGAGGAAGTAGATAGCTCCAAGGATGTGTTGATATGTTACAATTGTATAGCTGTTGTATGTGTTTGCCAGCCTCTTTACTACCACTGAGTATCCTACTGCAGCAAAGACTGCTATAAAGAGCAATATAATACCGGCATAGTGTGAAACATCAATCCCTCCGTTCTGAAATACAACCAGAAGTATTCCGGGAAGCGTTATTGAGATACCAAAGATATTGATTGCGCTAATCTTCTCTTTGTAGAAAAGGAGTCCTGCCACCAGTGCAAAAATAGGTATTGTGGATATGATGATAGATCCCAGGGTAGGAGAGCCAATTATTTTAAGTCCGAAAGTTTCACCTATAAAGTAAATAAATGGTTCAAGGAGTACAAGCAGAATAAACCATCCCCTGTCTTTTTTTGCAATTTTCTGAATTTTTCTAATTGAGAATGAGATTACTGACAATACAACTGCAGCAATTAGCATTCTGAAGAAAACTAAAGAATAAACAGGGAAATTTTGTATAAGAAGAGAGTTGGTCCAGATAAATGAAAAACCCCAAAGTATAACTGCGGTACAAACAGAGATGTAAATAAACACTTTTTTATTAAACATATTCAAATTTCAATTTCCTGCCGGCTTTTTCTCCGGTTAGTTTTCCATCTTTAACAACTTGTTGTCCGTTTACGAATGTATGAATTACAGATGTGCCGAATATTCTTCCCTCAAAAGGTGACCATCCGCACAAGTATGCCGGACTTTTTGTGCTCTCTCCATCTGGTTTATTCATATCTACAATTGCAATATCTGCATAGTACCCCTCCCTGATATAGCCCCTTTTGGAGACTTTAAAATTATCTGCAGGTGAGTGGCACATTCTGTCAACTATCTCCTCTGTAGTGAACACTCCATTTTTTACAAGATCCATCATTATTTGCAGAGAGTGCTGGATAAGAGGTAGTCCGGACGGGGCAGACAAATATCCTCTTGCTTTCTCCTCTTTTGTATGAGGAGCGTG
>JAUYTH010000178.1 GCA_030695165.1 Bacteroidales bacterium | reverse complement strand
CATTGATACAATTCCGGTTATTATAAAGGCAACAAGTAGAAAAACCTTAGGACTTATTATCATTAAACTGTAGTAGATCATTGATGGTACAACACCACTTATCATCCAGGAGCCTGTCACAGCGCCAATCATCAAAAGAATAAAAATTGATGAGCCTGTTTTGGAGAGGTGATCCATAATCCCCTCCTCAAGTTTTTCCCAGGGAATTTTTAGGTGAGCTATAGCAATAATAGAGGTCAGTACTGCTGTAAAGAGCAGTGCAATTTGGGCAGGACCTGCAGTCACATCTGCATCAAAAAGTTTTACTCCAAAATAGATAATTGTGATAAGAACCACCACAGGGAAAAGAGAGATAAAAAGGCCGGGCTTTTTCATATATTAAATACCACTAAAATTTACTGATTCAAATGCCAGGGTAGGGATGAGCCATCTTGATGACTCTCTTGGGTCTGTCCCTGTATCGATGATGTTGTTCCAAAGGGTTATAATATTACCTGTAATATTCATCTCTTTAATCGGGTGCACAATAACTCCGTTTTCAAAGTAGAATCCCTGAACACCAAATGAGAAGTCTCCGGTGGATGAGTTGCTGTTACCTCCGTTAAATCCCGTAACAAAGATTCCTGTGTTGCACTTTTTTAGGATATCGTCCAGAGATGTGGTCGCTTTAACAGAATTCACAGAGTCTGAATATTTACAAGAGGGTACAGATGGTCCCTCTATTGTTACAGGCATATCAAGTTTCCTGGAGAAGTAGGTGTTAATATAATAGCTCTTAACCACCCCATTCTCAATAACGTTCATAGGTTTTGTGGCGATACCCTCTCCATCAAAATATCTTGATCCATTTGCTCCATAAAGATGGGGAGTGTCAAATAGTTGAAACTTGGGCGAGAAGAGCCTCTCTCCAAGCTTCCCCCTTAAAAATGAGTTGTTCTGCTGTAGAGCCGCACCGTTAAGTGCAGAAATAATTGGTGCAACTACTCTGCTGGATACAGTGTTTTCCAAGACCATAATATATAATCCGGAGCGAAGCTTTTTAGGGTTAAGTCTTGAGGCAGCTCTTTTAAAGGCTTTGTGACCGACCCCATCTTTTATTAGTTTGTCAAAAAAGAGTGAACTTTCGTACCACCACCCTTCAGGACGGGAATCACCGCTCCCCTTTACTGAGCATTCGGCACTTAAGGAGAAGTTAGTCTGTTTGTTTGTGCCTTCAAAGCCCTGAGAATCTATTATGTACAAATATTCATCACTATCTCCGTACTCACAGTTAACAGCAATAATTTTTTTATCTGTATTGAATATTTCTGCGGCACATTTATGAGCTATAAGAGTTTTATCAGATGGGTCAATACTCTCTATACTATTGTCGTATTGCCCCAGATCCCTCTCGTCTCCATTGAAATAGTATCTCTTTTCTGGAAGTACTCGGTTTTGGTCCGGTGATATTAGACGGGTAATATCAACTGCTTTGGATATAAACTGTTTTAGCTCATTTTTCTCTGTTCGATTGGTTGAGAAAGAGCCATATCTGCCATCTGCAAAGAGCTGAATAAAGAGAGATGAGCTGTTCGCCTGCATAAGACGATCAAGTTTGTCGTTTCTTACAGAAAATGAGCTTTGAGTGTTAACACTCATTGTAATTCGGGAGCCGCTGCAACCGCTTTTAAGGGCTAACTCCAATGCTACTCTTGCTATATCTCTGTCTCTCTCTTTCATAATTTTGTACAGCTATTGAACACCTCCTACTGTAAGTTTTTTAACCAAAACAGAGGGCATCCCACACGAAACTGCGCAATATTGCTCTTTCCCACAGCTCCAGGTAGCATCGTCAATGCGGAAGTTATCTGCAACGGCAACAATATCTGCAAGGGCCTCAGGACCGTTCCCGATAATATTGATATCTTTCACAGGTTGAGTCAGCTTACCATTTTCAATCATATAACCGGATTTTACAAAAAAAGTAAAATCTCCTGCTCCAATCTGAACCTGACCGTTAGAGAAGTTATCTGCAAATATTCCCCTCTTTACAGATGAAATTATATCCTGTTCGCTTTGACTCCCGTTTTCCATATAAGTTGCTCTCATTCTTGGAAGTGGCATATATCGGAACGACTCCCTTCTCCCATTACCTGTAGGCTCTGTTTTATAATATGAGGCGCTTATTCTATCGTGAAGATATGAAGTGAGTATGCCGTTTTTTACCATATATGTCTTTTGGGAAGGTACCCCTTCATCATCTATGTTAAGTGATCCGCGGTTGAAGGGAATAGTTCCGTCATCTACAACTGAGATATCTTCGGAACAGATCTTCTTGCCAAGTTTATCTGCAAATATTGAGGTGTTCTGCCTGTTGAAATCTGCCTCAAATGCGTGGCCTATAGCCTCGTGAAGTAAAATACCGGAGCTCCCGGCGCCCATTACGACAGCCATCTCTCCACCCTTTGGCTGAATGGCCTCAAACTGAAATGCGGTTTTACTTACGACCTCTTTCGATATCTCCCTCACCATCTCCTTTGTAAGATATTCATAACCTGCCCGGAAGCTTCTGGAGGTGCTCCCATTCTCTACACGACCTTCACTCTCCATTATACAGGTTGCAACAATGGAAAACATTGGTCTGATATCTGTTGCCATCACCCCATCTGAGTTGAAGAAAAGAATCTTTGTGTTGGAGTCCGATATCCTCCCCATAACTTTGCTCACTCTACTATCCGCCTCAAATATTGTTGCATCAAGCTCTTTGAGATAAGGAATTTTAAAAGAAATTGAGACATCATCCCATTGGTTGAGTACAGGGTAGTAGCCGTTTTTGTTTGTGTACTCGTAAAGAATTTTTGTTGAGGTATTTGCAATACGACTATCTCCTGCAGAGCCACTGGCGATTTGGGATGCAACTTTGGCTGCTCTCTCCATCTCCTCCATAGTAGTGATTTCTGTATATGCATATCCTGTCTGGTCTCCATACAGAACCCTTACACCCATCCCGTAATCTATATGGCTTCCGGCAGAGTTTACCTCGCCATCCCTTAAAGATATCTCATTCGCCAAACTATGCTCAAAATAGAGGTCAGCGTAGCTGCCTCCTTTTGAAAGTGCAATATTGATAAGCTTTTTGAGATCCTCCGGTGTTACACCGAACAGGGCCATCAATGTCTGGGTCTGGGTCATCACAATAATTTACACAAAGTAATCTAAAAATGGCTAATTTAGCAAACCAAAAACCAAATAACTATGGATCAGCCAAAATTGGAAAGATTGCTCAGGATAATGCAGTTGATGACAGATCAGAAAAGGCACTACACAATAGAGGAGCTCTCACATATCCTTGAGATTTCAACCAGGAGTATCTATCGCTATATAGATACCTTTGAGAGTGTAGGCTTCATTATTAAGAGATCCGGCGGGAAGATTTGGCTTGCAAGAGAGTCAGGACACTTCAGAACAATTGCAGATCTGGTATATTTCACAGAGGAGGAGGCCTATATTCTTAAAAGGGCAATTGAATCTCTGGATATTTCCAATCCGGCTTTAAACGGAATTAAGAACAAACTATATTCTCTATATGATTTTGGAAAGATTGCAGATATAGTAGTTAATGAGAATATTAGTAAAGTTGTTAACACTATTCTTGATGCTGTTGCAAATGAGAAGCAGATAATTTTAAAGAGCTATAGCTCATCTCACAGCGGGAGTGTCTCAGATCGTCTGGTAGAGCCCATCCAGTTCGGTCTAAATATGGTGGATGTACTCTGTTACGAGATATCCAGCGGGAATTGTAAAACATTTAAAGTCCCAAGAATTGCAGAGGTAATTGTTACAGACAATCAATGGCAGTTTGAATACAGACATAAGAGAATCATTATTGACTCATTCAGGTTTTCCGGATTAGAGACCTTTCCTGTGAAACTTAAACTCTCTATGGTAGCTTTCAATCTTTTAAAGGAGGAGTATCCTCTCTCCGGCGATAAAATCATCAAAATAAACGATAACGAATATCTTTACCAGGAGTCGGTTTGCAGTTTTGAAGGGGTTGGTCGATTTGTATTAGGCTTGTGCAATGAGATAGAGGTTCTGGAGAGTTCAGATTTTGTTGATTTTCTTAACAAAAAGAGAGAGGGCAGTAGGTTCTGATTTGATTAGAGTTTGCAGATAGTCAAAAAAAAAGAGTCGGGACTAAGGTAAAAAACCTGAACACCGACTCTAATCTTAAAAGAAAATTGGCTATCTCCTTCTATTATTTCTATTGTTACTGTTCTTATTATTTTTTTTGCCTTTGTTAAAATCCTTGATACTCTTCTCAACGGATCTCATATCGCGATCAAATTCACGTTTAAAGGAGTCCCATTCATTGCGGCTATTGCCTTTGAACGAGTCAAGTCTCCTTTTCATATTGTTATTTCTCGCCTCAATAACGTATACTCTATCTCTGTGATTTGATGATTTCAGGTCGTTAATTCGCCTTTCATTATGACTTAGTCTTTGGTTATACTCAATCCTGTAGTCACGGCTCCAAGCTCTTGACTTGACCGGTTGTTGCCTTACAGTGAGGCCGCAACCGGATAGTATTGTAATTGAAATGATGATAACTATTACAATCTTATTTGTTAGGTTTTTAAACATTTTTTAAAAATTATTAGTTGTTAGGATTACCTCGTAATCTGTATATTGAACACTTGCATCATTCTCTGCAGTAATGAATATCCTCATAGGTTTTATTGATGACACCGTCTCAAATGACGCTTTTAGTTTAGTTGACAAAAATTTAGTTGAAGTTTTTATTTTGCCAATATTTTTAGGCATATTATCTTCTGTTATCATCCATAAAACATATGCCTGTCTGGGAGGAGTAAGCCTTTCGGGAGCAGCCAGATTGTTTATATTTATCTTTATCAGATAGTTATTATTCTTATCTTTTCTAACATTTACACTCCCCTGTGCTGCAGGTACAATTTCTGATTTGGAAAATTTTACCCTTTGCGCACAGGCGTTCATCGGAAAAATGAGAATAACAGCTGCTATAAGTATTAAAATAGTGTTAATTTTTTTCATATGGATTTTTTTTGTTATTAATAATTGGTTTTATTTAAAAAAAACCGTTCCGGAAAAATCTCCGGAACGGTTGGGAAATTAGATTTTGTTAATTTGGAATGATATCAATTATCACAGTCCTGTTGTAGAATCTCTCTTCCGGGAGATTGTTCTTAAAAGGAGAGTAATTTTCATCAGATCCAAAACCATACACTTCGAATTTTACATTGTTTTTGCCAAGATTCTTGAGCGCTTTTTCAAGGATTTTTTTAACATCCTCTGCTCGCTGAATTGAAAGATAGTTATTGTACTCTTCATTTCCGATTATATCGGTGTGGCCGTGAATAATAACTCTCCCGTTCTCTTTGATAAGCGGAGCAACAACATCAGTCAGGAATTTGTCATAAGATTCAACTGCTGTTGGTTTATCAAAATCGAAAAGTATGCTAAAACGATAGCCCTCTTCTACAGCTGCCTCATTTCTCGATAACTTAAAAGTACTCTCTTTTCGGATCACTGTACCATCTTTGGTTTTACCGGTCATTACTGCTTTGAAAGTCCCATTTTTATTCTCCTTAAGTATTTTGTTTCCGGAAATACCTTCCTGAGATTTTGTAAATGGACCGTAATGCTGAACAACGCCGGATTCCTCTGTAATATCAAGATCCCAGGACTTAATTGCATTTTTGCTTCCATCTTCTATTTTGAAGAATATTTTGCTGTCAATAGGGTCCTGTTCAACTACCGAAATTTGCAATGGTGCAAGCAGGTTGCCGGTATTACTGACAACATCTACTCTCCTGTCACCTTCACGAAGTTGGACAAGATATTTGGTTCCTCCCGGTTGCTCCGATGGAAGCAATGGCTGATTTCTTCCCTCTGTTTTGATTCTATAGGCACCTATTCCGAAGGTGTTTACAAGGTAATCTTTTACAGATTCAGCATAACTCAGACCCAGTGCAGATCCATCTCCTGCAGATGCCCCTATAAGGGTAACCTCAAGCGACGGATTTTGCCTCATCCGATATCCAAGAATATTTATGATATTACTATAAACATTAAGCTGTCTTTCAGATCTGTGGATTACATCCTTTGGTTCGGGCTCAATAAACTGGCCCTCGTCAAACTTTAACGCATCTGCCTTACTTAACTTATTATATCTGGCAGGAATCTCTTTAGATCCCTTTTCAAAAAAGAGATAGTTCCTTAAAGGGAAGGTCTCCTTTATTACCCGTCTTACCGGAATAACCGTAGGTACCTGAACCGTGAACTGTACATCCCTTTCCGCTACTATAGGTGCAACAGGTACAACCGGAGTTACAACAGGAGTATAATAGACTTGGGGCTCCTGTTTTTTTGCTTTGGTTTTACCAAACTTAATTGCAACACCTACTCGTAAAGTTGAAATAGACCAGCTCTCGATTGATCGGGGATCCTGTCCAAAATATGGCTTAAACATAATAAATGGTGAGAGATTAACCTGGTTTGGACTATCTACAGTGGCCAGTGGTATCTCAAAACCTATTCCTACGTGTGTAGACCAGCTGTTTTTTTGCATATGACTGAATTCAGAATAGACATCTTCCTGAAGATCCTGTTTGTAAAGGAAATCAGATCCAATATTGTAACTGTATCCTGCTCCAAAAAACATATAGAAATTTGATGCAAAAGGGGCAATCCGGATGCTTGGGTCTATTGAGAAATAGCTGATTTTTGAAAATAGGTCTGCTGGGCAATTACAGGGAGCCATCACTGTGTGAAACTTTCCGTTTTTGCCATCATAACCAACGTTAAGCATAAACCCCAAAACAGGATTTGGTCTGTACTCCAGAAGTAAAGAGGTGTACAATCCTGTTCCGAAGCCATTATGAAAAGCGCCTGGGGCAAGTAATTCCGTATTCAACCTTTGTGTTGTCCCGGTATAGGAGTTCAAATTTGCTGCACCGGAGAACCCAAACCAAATTTTTGGCTGAGGCCTTATACCCTCCTGTGCCTGTGACGAGAGAGTTATAACTGCCATCATCACTATTATTGTCATTATTTTACGTAACATAAAATTTTTATTTATAAAGGTTTGTCCAATTAAAATTATGGTTTGGTTACAAGACTTGCATCCAGAGTTACTGCCGCAATTCTTGTAAGAGCTCTACCGTTTAAAACGGCACCTGTTGTTAGAGTTATAGACTGATCTGCAAGTATGTTCCCATAAAATATGGAGTTTGTTCCCAATGTTGCCGAAGTTCCAACAATCCAGTAGATATTCTTCGCCTGAGCATTACCGCTTAAAACAACTGAAGTACCTGCCAGGGAGGTTAATGTAGATCCCATTTTAAAGATAAAGGTAGCATTTGCGTCACCCTGTGCATCGAGCCATACAGACCCGCTTGATAGAAGAACAGATGTTGAGTTAACATATAGCCCTGGTGTGAGGGTAAGTCCGCTCAAATCTCCTGGAAGACTGATTGCACTGGTAGATCTAGACTGACCATCATTGAATGCAGTTGTAAGATCGAGTTTAGCCTGTGCAGCTAATGCATTGGCAGCATTGATTACACCGTTCACAATTCCTGGAGGGAACCCATTAACAGTTCCTGTTGGACTTGTCCCCAAATCTCCGTTAATAATTGTAAGTCCTGTATTTGTTACACCTGATCCTGCTAAAACAGCGTAGTCTCCGGCTGTTCTAAGATCGATTCCCAGTGGTCCAGCAGGCAAAGCTGTCGTAAAGTCCCACTCATAGTTACTAATAAGTGTATTTCCGGCAATATCCTTTGCTCCTGTTGTTATAGTTGCACGATAAGTGGTTCCTGATGACAGATTAGCAGTTGGATTAAATGTTGCCATTAATCCGCTGTATGTTACTGCGCCTGCAACAGCTACCAATCCATTTTTTACAGTAAACGTTAAATTATTGATTGATGTGTTATCCATTAGCTCACTAAACGTCGCTGTTATGTTTGAACTGACGGCAACATTAACTGCATTGGATAGTGGTGAAGTCAAAATTACAGTCGGTCTTGTAACATCCGGTAAACTGCCGGTTGTAAAGCTCCAGGTGTAATTTACTGCCATTGCATTTCCGGTTGCATCTTTAACACCATTTGTTACAGTGCAAGTGTAAACGGAATTTGGATCCAGGTTTGAATTAGGTATAAATGAACCATTCATTCCAAAATATGTAACAGAACCGGCAACATTAACAGCACCTTTTTTAACTGTAAAGGTTGTGTTATTGAATGTAAGTGGATCCATTGCCTTGCTGAAAGTGGCTGAAACTACCTTATCCAATGGAACATTAACAGCTAAATTCAGAGGGTCTGTAGATACTATATATGGTAAAGCACCGGTCGTGAAACTCCAGGTATAGTTATTTGCTAGATTGTTCCCTGTTGCATCCTGAACTGCGGATGTGATTGTTCCGGTGTACAGAGTACTAGGTAACAGTGGAGCAGATGGAGTAAATGTAACGATATTACCGAAATAGGTTATAACTCCGGTAACCGGTATCGTTCCATTCTTAATAGTAACCGTAGCAGCGTTAAGTGTAGCTGCATCCATAGCCTTACTAAAAGTTGCTGTGATGATTTTACTTAGTGCTACATTCACTGCATTATTAACAGGATCTGTTGATACTACTACAGGTACTGCACCTGTTGTAAAGTTCCAGTTGTAATTAGCAGATAGTTGGTTGCCCGCAACATCTTTAACTCCGGTTGTGATTGTTCCGGTGTAAAGTGTACCCGGAGATAGAGCAATATTTGGAGTAAATGTTGCAATGTTTCCAAAATATGTAACAATGCCGGCAATTACAATTGTACCCTGTTTAACGGTAAATGTTGTTGAGTTTAAAGATAATGGGTCCATAGCCGTATTGAAGGTTGCAGTAACCTTCTTGTCCAGCTCTACATTCACAGCGTTATTGAGTGGATCTGTAGAGACTACAAAAGGTAAAGCGCTTGTTGTAAAGCTCCAGGTATAGTCTGCAGCCATTGCATTTCCTCCTTCGTCCTTTA
>JAUYTH010000169.1 GCA_030695165.1 Bacteroidales bacterium | reverse complement strand
CTGGAGCTGAATTCGGGCTACATTAGAAAATTCGAACAGGGTTTGCACGAACTCTCATTTAAAACCATCCCCAAGATAATCTCCAAATCTCTTGAACGGCTTGTAAATCTATCAGAGATTTACGGTATTGCATTTATGGTTGACAACAAGATGTTTGCAAACGCAGCATTGATTTTTAGAAAAGGGGATACTCTTGCCCACCGGGAGACCATTGAGACATTTGTAAAACAGGCATCTGTAACCCTTAAAAGAATCGAAGCAGAGAGAAGAGAGCAGAAGTTCCGCTCACTGTTTGAGCATATGACACAGGGTGCTTTTTATTTGCGTTCAGATGGGAAAATTACAGATATCAACAAGGTTGCACTGGATTTGCTGGGTCTGGAAAAGATTGATTTTTTTAGCAGAAAAAACATTAGGGATGATTGGGATTTGATTGATGAAAACCACAAACCAATTCCTGCACAAGAGTTTCCGGCAACTGTTGCGTTAATAAAAGGAGAACCGATTTACGAGAAAATAGTTGGAATATTTAACCCTGTTAAAAAGGACTATATATGGCTTCTTGTAAATGCAATCCCAATATTTACAAACGAAAGTAAAGCACCATCTTCTGTTTTTGTCACTTTCCAGGATATTACCACAATAAGAAGATCTGTTTACAGCGTTATGGATTCCGAGGCCAATGCAAGGGCAATAATGGAGTCTACCGATGATATAATCATCCTGCTTGACGCAGATGGGGTGGTTATCGACTGTAATGAAGCTCACGCAAAAAGGTTGAACATTGAACGGGAGAACTTAATCGGGAAGAATGTTTTTGATTTGCTGCCACAGGATGTAGGAAGAACAAGAAAAGAGGCGATTAAGGAGGTAATTCAAACCGGCAAACCTATTTGCGGAGAGGATTTCAGAGCAGGTTTCTGGAATGAGTACACTATCCACCCAATAGTTTCACATAGAGGAAATGTAGAAAGTGTAGCTGTCTTCTCCAAAGATATTACAGATAGAAAAAAAGCAGAGGAGAAGCTCGTTGAGAGCGAACGGGAGAAGGCCTCTTTAATTGATAACTTACCCGGCTTTGTATATAAGTGCGCTTTTGATCACGAATGGACAATGTTTTACATAAGCGAAGAGTGCTATAAGATAACCGGATACCATCCGGAAGATTTTATCTTCAATAAAAAAATATCCTACAACGACATCGTTCACACCAACTTCAGAGAGTCACTGTGGGATAAATGGCAGGGTGTAATCTCTTGCGGAACATCATTTCGGGAGGAGTATCAAATAGTAACTGCCGATAATCATTTAAGGTGGGTTTGGGAACAGGGTCGCGGAGTCTATTCCAAAGAGGGGGTACTTACCCATCTTGAGGGGTTTATTACAGATATCACAGAGAGAAAAGAGATGGAGGAGGCCCTCAAGGAGAGCGAGGCGAGGCTTGTTGAGCTAAATGCAACAAAAGATAAATTTTTCTCAATTATTGCACACGACCTTAAGAGCCCTTTTAACAGTATTATTGGTATTGGAGAGCTTCTTATAGAGCAGATTAAGAAAAAAGAGTTTGAAGATATTGAAGAGTATGCCGCCATTATGAGGGACTCTTCTCATAAAGCGATGAACCTACTAACGAATCTGCTTGAGTGGTCCCGTTCGCAAACAGGCAGGATGGACTTCAACCCTGAATTTTTACGACTCTCACAACTGGCAGATGAGGTGGTTGACCTTTTGCGTTTTACAGCAAACCAAAAATCAATCATAATATCTTCACAAATTCCAAAGAGCGCTGTCTGCTATGCAGATAAAGCGATGATTAGTTCTGTCCTGCGCAATCTTGTCTCCAATGCTATTAAATTCACCGGTAAAGGGGGAGAGATTGTTGTTTCGGCAAAGATGACAGAAGATAAATATATTGTTACTGTATCTGATAACGGAATAGGGATGTCAAAAGCCGAAATGGATAATCTCTTTAGAATCGACAAGTTTTACTCTACCCGCGGGACCGATAACGAAGGAGGAACGGGCTTAGGTCTAATTCTTTGTAAAGAGTTTATCACCCGTCACGGCTGTGAGATATGGGCAGATAGTAAAAAGGGCGAGGGAAGCCGTTTCTCTTTTTCCCTGCCCAGGGATTCCCGTTAAATAATAAAGCTGTAGGTGAGGTATATGTTTTTTTCTTATATTTACACTCGTAATTTTTGAACTGCACATTTTGTGTTAGAAATAGTCTGCTCTCAAAAGGAGAGTTGTGTTTGAATTGATTTAAACTTTGAAGACCTTCATCTGCAAACTTCTCAAAATGGAGTTTGTTGTAGTCTAAAGACCCTTTAGTGGGTTTCTCAAAATTACTATCCACCAAAATTTCTTTTGGATGAAACCAATCATTGAGCTCATTAAAGAGCTTGCCGACAAGCACGGTCGCAACAGGCACAGCCTGCTTCCAATTCTACAAGGTGTCGTTGAACAGGAGAGGTATCTCTCCGAATATTCAATGATAGAGATAGCCAGGGAGCTGGATATACCTGCGACTGAAGTTTATGGAACCGCAACCTTCTATACTTTTCTGGACTACAAAAAGATGGGAAAAAACATTATTCGTGTATGTAAAACCATCACCTGTTCTATGAAAGGAGAAAAGCAGATTCTGCTTGCAATAGAAGATATGTTAAAGATTAAAATCGGGGAGACAACCCAGGACGGGCTCTTCTCCTTACTTCAGACCAACTGTCTGGGGCTTTGCCACAAAGCGCCTGCAATGCTCATCAACGACGAGGTCTACACCGATCTTACTCCTGAGAAGATTCGTGAAATTCTTACAATGTATATCAACCGAAAAGATGAGGGAGAGAACAATGTCAACTAATTATCAACTAAAAAGGGCCGACTTCATTTTCAAAAACGAAAATGATTGGGAAGAGGTGCTGAGCAAAAGTATCAGCCGTCCACCACAAGAGCTGATAAATGAGTTGATCAGCTCCGAGCTAAAAGGAAGAGGGGGAGCGGGATTTCCTACGGGGTTAAAATGGAAAGTCTCGTCGGAGATGAAGAGTGATGTTAAATATGTGATCTGCAATGCTGACGAAGGAGAACCCGGCACCTTTAAAGATAGGGAAATTTTGTCTATGGTTCCTTTTAAAGTTTTAACAGCTATTGCGATATGCGGGTATGTTATCGGTGCTAAAGAGGGATTTATTTACCTTCGAGGGGAGTATAACTTCCTTAGGCCCGAACTTTTAAAAGCAATTAATGAATTTGAGTACTACTGTAAAGAGATTAAGTTAGATTTCTCCATAAAGATATTTATGGGAAGCGGTGCTTATATCTGCGGAGAGGAGACTGCACTTTTCGAATCTATGGAGGGTAAGAGAGGTGAACCAAGGAACAAACCACCCTACCCTACATATTCCGGATATATGGGCAAACCAACTGTCATCAACAACGTGGAGACTCTTGCGCACACCTATACAATATTCAAATACGGCTCCAAAAGATTTTACGACCTCGGGGTTCAGTACTCCAGAGGTTCAAAACTCTTTTCTGTTTCGGGAGATACTCCAAAACCGGGTATTTATGAGCTGGAGCTTGGAATGAGTCTCTCCGATTTCGTAGAGGAGTTCGGTGACGATGATACAAAAGCCGTTCAGGTTGGCGGAGCATCGGGATTTCTTGTGCCAAGAAAGAGGTTTTCTGAGACTAATATCGGCTTCCAGGGTAAACTGGTTGGCATTTCGCTTCCTACCGGAGGCTCAATGATGCTTTTCAACAGTTCAAGATCTATGTACAATGTACTGGACAACTATCTTAACTTCTTTGCAGAGGAGTCTTGCGGGCAGTGCACACCTTGCCGTGTCGGTTGCCAACAACTCCTCAAGGGTATAAAAGCCGTTAAAAGGGGAGAGAAAAATGCTCAGTATCTGGATAAAATGCTAAAACTTGCCGAAACTATGCAGGTCACTGCTAAATGTGGTCTGGGTCAATCGGTAGGTAACTCGTTTTCATCTATAGTTGAGAACTTCCGGGAGGAGATGATTTACTAATGCCAAAAAAATTATTTTATGGGAAAAAATCTAAAAATAACTATAAACGGAGCAACTGTAGAGGTTGCTAAAGGTGCCTCCATTCTTGAGGCAGCCAGCCAGGCAGGAGTAATTATCCCCACTCTTTGTTACCACAAAGATCTTTGTGTATCGGGAAACTGCAGGGTTTGTGTTGTTGAGCTGGTTGGTCAGAAAAGACTATCTCCTGCTTGTGCAACCCCTTGCGAAGAGGGTATGGAGGTACTCACCAACACTCTAAAAGTGAGAAACTCCAGGAAACACATTATTGAGTTACTCCTTTCTGAGCATAATGCAGACTGTACAAGCTGTTACAAAAACGGCAAGTGCGAGCTTCAGAGTCTGGCATCGGAATTTAAGATTATGAATCAGGACTTCATCAATCTTATACCGTTCCATAATTATACGATTGATATGTTCTCTCCATCAATC
>JAUYTH010000168.1 GCA_030695165.1 Bacteroidales bacterium | reverse complement strand
TATTGATGTTGTTAAACACTATTTCCAAGTATTCCACGATGGGGCTTTAGCACCATATCTTCTGATAACAGGAGGGTTCAACACTTCAAAATCCTCCGAACTGTTGTTAGAGTCGTACAGAATAACCCTTCCGTCTGTCTTTGTCTCTTTTACCTTTCTTCCTACACTCACGCTCAGGTAAGTCCCTCCAACAGTAGCTGCTCCTGCATCTAAAACGGCAGGCATCCTCTTAAGCTGAACCTGATTTGCATTTCCCACCAGCTCGAGGGCATCCACAACCTCTTCAATCGGAATTTTGTAGTTCTTGGTTGTGCTCCCTGAAGGGCTTACAAAATTTACCGGGTTAATAGCAACTGAAGGATAGTAGATTACAAAAGCTCCTCCAAACACAGTAGTTAACCACTGCGGTGTTGGTGCCGGCCAGAACGCCATTACCATATTTATTGCAGGGTTGTTTTGGATAAGAGCTGTAGTGTTAATGAAGGTCTCAAACTCAGCACTTAATAGATTGACGGGTGAGCTTGGGTTAAGATTGGACTTCTTATGGTCATCTGCCATCTGAGCAATAATTATTGACTCACCCGGATTCAGAGGGTAGTCAACATCTGTTGGCACCTGCCATATTGTAGAGGCATAGACAAATTTGTTGGCATCATCTCCGGGCCATACAGGCAGGTTGGCTGTTGCTGTAAGAGGGTTAAGAATTGCTATACACAAACCTCTTACATTCTGAATAGTCTCGCTGTTATTGTAAATTTCGTAGAACTGATCACGGAAATATGAACCTCCGGTTGGAGTTCTTGAACCACAATAGTAGACCTCTTTCAAAACCAGTGCACCAGATTTTGAAGCACCTACATTGACTGTTATCTGTTTATTGTTTGTTACAACATCTACGTTTACCACATTACCACTGTAGTTATAGGTAAATCCATCCTGAGCCTTCTCCGAAGACAGAGTAATGGTGTAAATTCCGGGAATTATATCCTTAACAGTGACAGTGCCATTTGCACCCATAGTGGTATTGACCTCATACCTTTCGGCATAGTTGATCAATTTTACGTTAAATCCGTTGGGAGCGGGAGCCGATCCCAGATCGAGGTTTGCTTTAACCACTACGCTTAGTGATTCGATCTCTCCTATTTTGGAAACCTCTTCGAACTGCTGGCACGATGCAGCGGTGAAAAGAGCCAAAACAGCTACTATTAATATTTTATAAATATTTTTCATCTCTGACATATTTTAACTATTTGATTGTTAATGCCAATTCAAATCCGAAGAACATTGGAATGTTCAGGCGGGTGAATGAGCCCGGTGTTCGTTTACTCTCATAGAGAGGCCTGCTGTTAAACATATTGTTTGCATAGAAGGAGGCCTTTAAGTTCTCTCCAATCTCTTTTGTTAGATAGAAGTTAACAAGAAGTATTGGGAAAGGTAACTCAGCAATATAACGTGTATCGCTTCTGTTGGAAAACATATAGGAGAATTCCGGATCATCCTTCATCGCAGGATTAAACGGTTTTACCAAACCGTCAACTCTTGAGATATAAGAGACAAACATTGTATCGTTTCCATAGTTCATCCAACTTTTGTTGATCCAGTTGACCTGAGCGGTTGCGGTAAGCACAAAACCAATTGAAGGGATATTGTGAATAACCCTAAATGTTGATACAAACCTCTCCCTTTCGTCCCTTTCCATACCCGCCTCATAAATTGCTATGTTCTTCTCCAGGCTATTTAGATTTCTATTTGTCCCGAATGTTTGGGCGTCATTCCATTCTGTCTGCCTCATATAGGCACCACTCAAAATAAACGAAGTTCTGATTGCATCAAACCTTCCAAAATCTAAATCAAATTCTATCCCCCTGTTCTTTGCTCTTATTGTGTTCATTGGAGTTGCAAAGCTTACAAACACCTTGTTTGTTGCTTTCTCTTTAAGCTTTGGTATTGAACCAGGTACTGCCTCACCAACTTCATACTGAACATAATCTATTAGTTTAAAATTATCTGCTGTCCTACCCAAATCGTAACCATTGATAAGGTTTTCGTTGTATGCAGTAACAGAGAATCTCATCTTATTGATCCTAAGGTCAAATCCAATTTCACTTTTGGTGTTTGAGGCAATCTTAAGAGCCATATTATCGGTCTTGAAGATCTTTGTAGAGGAGAGTAAAAGCTGCTCTGCAACCGGGACAGATGAACTATTGAGAGTGTTGTAGTGTACAAAATCAAAATAGGCATTCTCCGGGCTAAGATATAGTGTCCCCGGTGCTTTGGCAGTTACTCCATATCCTCCGCGTATCCACAGCGAGGCGGGCAGAAGCTCAAAAGATGCGTTAAAACGCGGAGCAACAATATTTTTACCCGCTATGTTATCGTACCTTACTCCGGCCTGTGCGGTAAGATCTCTCTCCCCGATATTCCAGGTTAGGTTCTCCTCTGCATATAGACCAAGTTGGGTAACAAATGGTATATCGGAATATTTACGAGGTCTTGAAGATGAGTTCTCCGAACTTAATACCCTGTATGGAGGGTTTTTAAGATCGTATATCTTCCCGTCACCAAGGTTTCCGTCTGTCTTAAAATCTGCTCCTAAAACTATTCTATTGGTGATGTTTCCACTTCTTTTTGAGAAGGTTGCGTTAATCTTTGCAAAAACATTAAGCTCCTTACCATAGATATCGTAACGGCTGAAATACTCGTTAGGCAGATATGTGGCATAGTAGTTACTCTCGCTTGATGGTATGTTTGTAAGTTCAGTTCCGTTCATATGGTACACCTTCTGACCAGGTTTGTTACTTAAAACTGCACCATCTGTAGTTGACATTGAGTAGGCAGAGAAAGCGTTCCCCAGGAGCTCCTGATTGAATGAGTGTTTATCTCTGTAGCTTGCAGATGCCGTGTATTTGATATTATTGAGCCAGCCCTTGTTGATATTCCAGGTTCCGTTTGTATTGAACCTGATGCCCATATCCTTGGCGCCTGTCTCTAGCTGATTTCTCTCGTCGTCCGGGTTTCTCTCGCGTGTATCTTTACCCAGAGATAGGTCAAATGAGGTTGTAGATGAGAGATTTTTAAAGGTATTTGAGTAGAGAGCTTTTGCTGTAACCCTCTGGTAATATGCATATGACTCTGTTTGGTTTGAAGCGCTGTATGCGTAGTCTCCGCTGATATTGATATTACCTCTCTTCTCTCCAAGACTTATCCCTTTACTTACAGAGGTCTGGTAGATGTTAGGGTCCGTTTTAAACCTTATGGTAAGAGGCTCTTTACCTGCTTTAGACCTTACGATTACCGCGCCTGAGGTGAGGTCTCCGTACTCAACTGAAGGGATCCCTCTAATAACCTCTACAGACTCAATATTATCTGTTGAGATCGAGCGGATGTCCAACCCTGAGTTGGGAGATGAGCCACCTGCGACTGCCCCTCCACCGCCATTAATGGTCGGATTAAGAGTCTGCATATTGGCATTATTTGAGAGCGGTGCACCATCCACAATAATAGAGGTACCCATACTATTCATACTTGATGCCGGAGCGGTACTGGTGAGACTTGTTGCCGAACCAGTAATGCTTCTGATTGTAAAGGTTTTGGCAATAGAGAGACTTGGGTTTACAGTTATTCCGCCCGGAAGTAGTTGCATAATGTCCGATAGCGAACTTGTCTGAAGGTGGTCCATTGCCTGTCTTGAGATATTGGATGCTGTTGCCTGTCCCGCTTTTCCTGCAGTAGCCACAACAGTCACGTCTGAAAGACGGAATGTGCTATACTGCATACGGAAGGTGATCTCGGTCACCCTGCCAGAAGCAAGTACAAATGTTGTATCAATGGTCTCCATCCCGAGAAACTGAATTTTAACATTCACTCTTCCCGGAGATAATCTCTCAAATGAGAACTCCCCCTTTGTGGTGGTAGTGGTTACCGACCCCTGAGGGAGAACCTGAATTGTTGCAAACTCAACCGGGATATTTTCCGATCCGCGCTCAAGCACAACACCTTTTAACGTAGCATAATTTCCCTGAACAGAACTTTGTGCCGAGAGATTGGCACAAAATCCCATTACAAGAAACAACACTAACGCAGACAGAGCTAATGACTTCGCACCTCTGTCCGGAACCTGGATTTTGTGTCTCTTCATAGTTAATAATTGTTAAATTGGGTTAGTTGTATAAGTTTTTATCTATATTCTTATTAATAAGTAAGCCGATACACTGTTCTTAGAAGCTCTTTTTTAACAGCTTCACTCTTTTCTATTTGTGCCTGCTCTTTACAAACGGCAACTATTTCGCTCCTTTTACTTGAGTTGGTGTACCATCCGAACGCCTCTGCCAGATAGACCTTTAGTTCGGCATCTTCCGATGTTTTAAGAAACTTAAACAGTATATCCAGATAGGCTACACTATTGGAGTTACGCAGAGCTGTGATGGAAAATCGTTTGCTTCTTACAGCTACATCGGGATTTAAAAGATCTGCATACTCTTTTTCTGTTCTCTCAAGGGTGTAGAGAAGGCTTTTTTTCTCGTTTGCTCTGTTTTGATACCACTGGTCATCTTTGGACTCAACGTGATTTTTAAAGGCCTCCAGAGCTTCTTTTATCGGGTACGCCTCACAACCTCCCTTTAGCTGAAATTCAACTCTCTTGCTTGTTCCGGGAGCGTATCTTACATTGAAGATATCATCAATCAGCTCCGGAGAGAGGTTTGTAGATGCATCTTTGGCGGCAAGCCTTCTTATCAATTCATAATTATCGTATAGACCGGCTCTTAAAGATGCAACTAAGTTATGGTTATCCTTTTTATTTATTAAGTAAAAAGCCTGCAGCCTTACTGTAGGTCTGCTTTCACTCCTCTGGATTGAGAGAAGTTCGTCTGTAGAGATCTTTCCTGCAAAGAAGAGCATCTTCATTGCCAGTGATTTTACCTCCGGATTTGAATCTTTCATCGCCTTTCTCCAAAGCTTTTCGTCACTCTTTTTTAACACCATAGCTTCGTCCAGCCAGTTGAGATCTGCCCTTGAAGATGAGTAACGGAAAGTGGGGTCACCAATGAGGTGTGACTCAAGGGTCATCTGACCTTTGGACCAATTTCCAACGCTTACACCAAGGTCCATAAGGCCTATCAGCTGATTTGTCCAGGTGTCCTGCAAAGTGTTAACCGAATTTGCCTTTACCACAACTGTCTTTCCATCGTTGAAAATATAGTGGCCGCTTATATAGTCATTCAAATGGAATGAGCCGTTAAAACAGGCGTCAATAAGGATAACCGGAACATTGGATTTATACCCGTACATATCGGGAATGGTAATATCCATAGAGGCATCATCAATACTGTCCTTTCTCATCACCTCGGGATTAAATGCGTTTTCTACCCAGGACTCAGGAACAGAGTAGTTCTCTACGTAATATTTTTTTGAAGCAGCAGTATCCTCTGCGCCTCTTATTTTTCCTCTGAAGAATTTTTTTGTTAGCTCAAGCCAGATATTGGCCATATTGGTGTTTGGTGAACCGTTAAGAAGCTGTGCATCCTCCGATCCGTGATGGTGAAGTACAGCAAGATCGAGATCTTCTCTCGAGAGCTCTGCCATAAGGCGATATTTAACATAATTATCAAAGGTAAAATCTATATAATTCAATTTCCCTTTACCCTCGCGAAAAATATTGAACTGCTCTATCAGAGTCACTCTCTCATCTGCCCTAGACACCATACAGTTTGAGTTGTATCCGTGCCCTGCAAAATATGATAGATCGGTTATGCCTCTTTTTATACTCTTCTCTCTTACCGCTTTATCCAGATACTCGTTTATAAGTTCAAAGTTGTTTTTCCCGGGAACAACAGGTGGTTTGATACGCGCACTATAGATATCACAGTTGATTCTGTGCGGTGAGTTATCGCTCAGATTATAGTAATGAAAAAGAGTGTGAACAGAGTCTCTTTTTATATATTCAAATTTCAGATCAAAGTCGTCGTAGAACCTGTCCGACGGAATTGAGGAGTCCTCCCAGGCCCTTCTCTGGTCCATTTTAAAAGCTGTAGAGAGATGCTGCCCGTTACGAATCATCGGCACGGGTATATTACCTATAAAAATAGCCCCCTCAAGATTTTTCTCTACATATAGTTTGTACAGTTCGGCTCTTAATGAGTCCGGCACTCCCCACCTATCTACCATTATTATCGGGACAAGTCCGTCGGTCATTACAGAGCCGGCAAAACCATCAATTGAATTTTTACAGTTGTCGTAGGTGGTCTTATCAACCACTATTGCAACTGCCCT
>JAUYTH010000162.1 GCA_030695165.1 Bacteroidales bacterium | reverse complement strand
TATATTTCATTATAAAATTATTTCGGTTTGTGTGTTATTGTCAAAAACAATACTTTGACTATGGAAACAGTCAAAGGTTAAATTAGTTTTCAAAAAAAATAGAATTATTTTACTCTCCCTGGGTTACTCTTGATAAAAGCGCCCCAATCTCCCTTAGACGTGCCCCCCTTTGTTTTTGTATTTGCCGCCAAAGGAACCGAGCTGCTTAGAAAATGGCACAATGCAACAGCCAGTCCGTCAGTAGCATCCAGATATTCCGGCTGATGGTCAACCGCTAAAATCTTTGTTACTATTGCAGCGACCTGCTCTTTGGATGCAGCACCTTTACCGGTAATTGACATTTTAACTTTTCTTGGGGCATATTCACAAACACTCATATTTTTATTAAGAGCGGCAGCAATGGCAGCACCCTGTGCCCTTCCAAGTTTGAGCATAGATTGTATGTTTTTCCCGAAAAAGGGGGCCTCAATTGCAAGTTCGTCGGGAGAGAATCTATCTATAAGGGTGCTCACCTCCTTAAAAATTGCAGATAGCTTTGCAAAGTGGTCGCTCTCCTTTTTAAGATTGGTTATTCCCATAGATATATAACCCGCCTTTCCTTTAATGACACTGATGACACCCCATCCCAAAACCTGAGTTCCGGGGTCAATTCCCAATATAACTTTATCCGGAACCATTATATGATTTTAGTCAATATAGTCGAATCCTGTGTAAGACCTGAGAACCTCCGGAATAAGAATGGCACTCTCCTGCTGATAGTTCTCCAGTATAGCCGCAAGTATTCTTGGCAGTGCAAGGGAGCTTCCGTTAAGGGTATGTGCAAGCTGAGGTTTCCCTGTTTCATCTTTATATCTCAATTTGAGTCTATTGGCCTGAAATGTCTCAAAGTTGGATACAGAGCTTACCTCCAGCCACCTCTGTTGTGCTGCCGAGTAGACCTCAAAGTCATAGGTGAGTGCAGATGTAAAGCTCATATCCCCTCCGCATAGCCTTAAAATTCTGTAAGGTAGTCCAAGAGATTTAACAATCATCTCCACGTGACTTACCATCTCCTCCAAAGCGTTGTATGAGTTATCCGGATGAGATATCTGCACAATCTCTACTTTTTCGAACTGGTGCAGTCTGTTTAGCCCTCTCACATCTTTACCGTATGAGCCCGCCTCCCGTCTAAAACAGGGGGTGTATGCAGTAACCTTTATTGGAAGTTCATTTGCAGAAAGGATAACATCTCTGAATATGTTTGTAACAGGAACCTCTGCAGTAGGAATAAGATAGAAGTTATCCAGACCGACGTGATACATCTGCTCTCCTTTATCCGGAAGCTGACCTGTTCCGTAACCGGATGCTTCGTTGACCATAAGAGGCGGCATAACCTCTGAGTAGCCGGCTTCAATATTTTTATCCAGAAAATAGGAGATAAGAGCTCGTTGTATTTTTGCCCCTTTACCCTTATAAAC
>JAUYTH010000158.1 GCA_030695165.1 Bacteroidales bacterium | reverse complement strand
AAGAGAGCTTAAAAATGCCGAGATTAACCAGACTATGTGCTATAAATGTGGAAAGTGTATGGAGGTCTGCCCGGAGAGTGCAATAACTCGATAACAGATATTTGTAAAAGGAGTGGTTTATTAGATTTTTAGAAAACCATTTAATATATTTACGCACGGTTTAGATGTAAATTTATTAATACTCTAATAACTCAATAAATATCTTGAGGAAATTCATTTTTTTACTCTGTTTTCTATTTATCTACAAGCTTGTTAGTGCAGAAGATATTATCTTAAAATATAATTCTGTATCTATTAATACAATTTTAAGCGATTTAAGCATTAGATATAGCACCTCTTTGTCCTTTAATGAATCTAATCTCTCTGAATACAAGATATCAATTAATGGAAGGTATTCTACTGTAGAGCAAGCTATTGCTGCACTTTTTGTAAACCTCCCTTTTAGGATAAAGAAGATTGAAAATGTTATAGTAATTACTCCGTTTAATTCCAACTCAATTGTCTCAAATCGAGACTTTAACAATGAAACAAAATCGGAATCGAAAATTGGCGATAAAAAATATATTAAGGGGATAATAATGAGTGCAGTAAACGGAGAGAGGCTCCCTTACGCATACATCTCTTTGCTTGGAAAAGGTTATTACTCAGACATAGATGGTGGTTTTACAATTGTTTTGCAAGATGATATTCCTGTTTCACAAGTAAACAGATTGGTAGAGGCCACTATAAGCTACCTGGGTTTTACTACTATCACGGCTAGTTTAGAACTATTGGAAAACAACAGAATCTACCTAAACCCTGCCTTATCCTTTCTTGATACTGTAACAGTTAAAGCATATTTGAACAGTAAAGCAATGCAATCCGGGAGTATTGCCGGCCTTGTTAGGGTTAATTATAATATTGCAAAATTTTTACCCGGAAATGGAGATAATTCTGTCTTTAACCTTTTAAGAATGATGCCCGGAGTGAGGTCATCCGGTGAGCCATCTTTTCTCTCAGTCTGGGGGTCTACGAATGGAGAGAGTGTTATTAGAATAGATGGGTTCAGAATCTTTTCATTAAATAACTTCAATGAGCAGATAAGTTCAATAAACCCTTTCATTGTAAAGGAGATTGTGCTTAATAAAGGTGGCTACAATGCTACAAAAGGAGATGCAACGGGTGCTATTGTAGATATAATCGGGATTGACGGCAATTCATTTAAGCCTGCCTTCAAGGTAAATATTAACAATCTTACAATGAATCTATTTGCATCTGCTCCTTTTGCAAAAAGATCGGTAATTATGGCATCTTACAGACAAACCTATTATAATTTGTATGATATCGATAAGTTGAATCCCTATGGTAGGGAGTCCAACATCTCTGCTCCAATCTCTCTAAATGATGTTTACATTAAGCCGGATTATAGTTTTAGAGATTTGAATTTAAGGTTCAACTCTCTATTAAACTCGAATATCAACCTTGCAGCAAGCCTCTATTACGCTCAGGATGATTTTAAATATACTTTGGATTATGGAGATAACACATACGATGCCAATGAGAGCAATAATCAATATGGCTTCTCTTTTAATCTTGATAAAGAGTGGGGTGGCATTGCAGGTAAAACTTCTATAACAGGCTACTACTCTTCAAATCTCTTAGAAGCGGAGAGTATAAAAAAGTATAGATCACAGAACTTACTCTCTGTTTTAACAGAAAACCTCATAGGAGAGAGTGGAGTTGATATCTCTCATAGTTACAATACAGGTAAATATGGAAAACTGGATGTGGGAATCTCATATAAATGGCTTTTTGATAATCTTAAAGATACGCGGAGTTCTTTTGGTAAAATGAGTGTTTTTATTAACGACAACTTTGTTATTTCAAATTTATATATCAATTTAGGTTTGAGAGTGGACAGCTATTTGGGTAAAAGCTTCTTTCAACCAAGATTTCAAGGAACTTACAAGGTTAATAACGACATAAAAATCACAGCTTCTGCCGGGCTATACAATCAGTTTATCAACAAAGTTCCATATATTGATGAATCCAATAACTACTCATATATCTGGAAAATTGCAGACAATGATAACGTGCCGGTTATATCCTCTTTTCACGCAGTTCTTGGTGCCTCCTATACAAAGAGAGGGTGGTTGGTATCCACAGAGGGATATCTAAAAAATAGTTCAGATATATTAAGATTTGGCAGGTATAGAGGTAGTTCTGTAATAGTTAATACAAGTATAGATGTAAAAGGAGTTGATATTTTTATTGATAAAGAGATTAAAGGTTCAAATATCTTTATTTCAACTTCATTTTCTAATGTAAAAGAGAGTCCCCAGTCATTAAGCTTGCCGGAAAGAGAGTACTCACCTTTTGAAATAAAAACCGGTGCTGTTATAGCTCTGTATCCCTTCTATATCTCCTCAACATTTGTTTTTGGATCGGGATATATTAATCCATATAAAAACGCTTTTGGAGATGAACCTGTAAGTAATGACTACAATAGATTTGATGTATCTCTCAATTACAAACTTACACGTGCCAAATTTTCACTTGAAGCCGGAGTCTCTATCCTCAATTTATTTAATAGTTCTAACTATAAATACGTTGATGCATTGCCATTTGCATCCGGAGGTCAGTCAGGGGTGCTTAACATATATTCACAAGCCGTCCCTTTTACACCAATAGTCTCAGTACAGATTATTTTCTAATTACGGTAGGGTAAATTCATTTTCGTTCGGTTAATGGTTAAAAGTAGTTAAACATTAATACTAATTAAAATGAAAACAAAATCTTTAATCTATCTATTTTCAGGACTTCTAACAATAGGTTTAGTCTCCTGTGAAAAAAGTGATATCCCTCAGGATGAAAATCTTAATGCCAATGTAGAAATCATATCGGTTACTGCAGATGGCACTACAACATTTGTCACAAATAACCTTTGTCCTGCGTTTGATACTACTGCAGAGTTAACTGCCAATGAAATTGAGTTTCTTTATGCAGTTAGAGAAGACGAGAAGTTGGCAAGAGACGTATACACCTACTTCTTTGATAAGTTTGAACTTACGCCTTTCTCAAGGATTGCCAAAGCAGAGGCAAATCATATAGCAGCAGTAGAGAGGTTGTTTTACTTCTACTCAATAACTTATCCTGCCGTAGGTCCTGCAGGTGAGTTTAAAGACGGAGCTCGTAAGGCATATTATGATAATCTTATAGCGAAGGGGGTTACAGCTTTAGAAGCATATAAAGCAACAGCCTATCTTGAGGAGAAGGACGTTGCAGATTATACAAAGGTTCTTGAAAGCATTCAAAATCCCAATGTAAAAATGGTAATAGAGAATCTGTTAAAGGGATCTGTAAACCACTTGAAAGCATCTGTTCGCCAGGTTTATGCTCTTAATGGAACCTACGCTCCTGCTTTTCTCACACAAGAGAAGTATGATGAGATTGTTAGCAATAATAGTTTTATGAATGGAAAGCAATATGAGAGAAAAGGCAATCAGAACAGCACTAACGCGGGAAATGGATCTTTTGGAAGTAGGGGCGCCGTAAATGTGAGTGGTGACTGTACCGGAACAGCTAACGGACAAGCACCGGGTACCCAGTCTCAAAGTGGCAGTGTTGGAAAAGGTTACAGAGGAGGAAGGTAACTTGCCTATAGAGGCCTTGCAACCATAATTCCATTACTAGTTTTAGATTTTTGAGCATACTCTTCAAGGGTATGCTTTTCTATTACCACCTTTTTCTCGCTGCTTGAGGCGTGAATAAAGGTGAGCCTCTCTCCCTCCCAATAGATAATGGCAACGTGAGAGAGATCCATCCCCTTGAAGGTGGTTACAAACCCAACCATATCTCCATTTTTATAATTTGAAGAGTTTTTCTCTATCTCAGTGTTTGGGATATGCCAGTTTTTGCGACTGTTTGCTGCCTGCTCTATGCCTCTTATTTTAGCTGTGAGTGGTTCGTTCCCTTTTAGCTGCTTATATTTTTCGTGATTAGTTGACATTGCATAGAGGTCAACTTTAAGCTCTTTTCCACCCGCATCTTTAGTTATGTTTTTCACCAGCCCCTTTTTTTGGTTCTCATATATCCAGTCTGTAGTATAGTGGAGTCTGTCTGCATAATCATTTATCTTGCCCTCTCTGTAACGGATCTCCTTAAGATTTTTTGAAAATTGTTCAAAGGTGGCATCTTTGCCGTTAGAGCTATCCCGGATTGTTCTTGAAAGAGCCAGCACGCTCTCAACAAAAGTGGTGCAGTCCAGCTCTCTAAGGTTAATTACCAATCCTTCGGGCACAAGCTCCAGTGTAAAGCCCACATAGGGGGTACCTAAAAAGAATTTTGCTGTTTCAATAATAAGGGCATCATAAGTAAGATTGCTCTTACTCTTCATCTCTGTTACATATTTGTTAAATATCTCAACATCCTTGTCTGTGGAGTAAATTAACTCTTTGCTGCTCTGTGCCTGTATAAAGGTTGTGCAGATAATTGCAAATAATATAGTTGTAAATCTTTTCATTGTTTGATGATTCTAGAGTTCTTTAATTAGTCTTACCAAATATGGCTCTTTTTTATTGCCACACCAAATTATATTTTTTTTAGCATATGTATTATCGTTTTAAGGAACTATTTTTGCATATATATTTATTCGCTCATAACGTAACCGAACACTTTACAAATATTTAAACAAAATATCGAAGTATGAAGAATCAGAAGGAGTCACTGGGGTTTTTTGAGAATTCAAAACAGAATTCAAAAGAGTATATCCATCAGTACATAAAATTGAGGCTTGAGGCGCTTGGACTTATAGACGACAACTATCAGGAGAACGATTCAGATGGTTTTCTGCACCTTGCAAAATCTCTTATTATCAACTATCGCGAGAGGGAGAGGCAGTTTAAACAGTATTTATGCCCTGCAGATCAACGAATTCAAAATTTTATCAGAAATTATTTCAAAGGGGTTGATGCTCCAGAAATCAGCATTCCCTCATTTACATTTACACTCGATTTTTACGGTATTGCAAGAGAGCTCTCTATTCCGGAGAAGCGCGACGAGTACTCATCTGAATACCTCACCTCATACAGAATTAAACAGGGAATACTGCATAATCCCCGAAATGACAGAAGAACCACAAAAGGGGTTTTCCATATTGCAGAGGGTGGTTTACCTATTCCCGATGACAAAAAGGCCGTTCCTGTAAAAACTGCTGCACTTCTTTTGAAAAAAGCAACCACAATTGAGGGAGATCTCTTTACCCTTCCTTTTACTCAGGATTACGACAAAAAAGGGAACATATTTGTATCTCTTCTTATGAGGCCTTTGGTGAGCCCATCTGTAGACGGGTTATACCCTAAAAGAAGTATGGAGGTTCGCTTTTTTGCACCGGGCTCTCTGGTTTCAAACCTTGATTTTGTTGAGTCAATCTTTGGAAACGGAGGCTCACCATACCATATTTCAAACGATGCCGGTCTGGATTTTGAATCCTGGAGCGGACACACAGGCTGTATAATACTGGCTCCACAGTTGTGTAGGATGACAAAAAAAGAGGTTGGTCTGCCTAATGTATCTGATGCTACCGAAAGACAAAAGAGAGATGGTATGTGCTGGGAGAGGGAAGATGAACTTTACAACGATGGAAGTGCATTTAAACTGACAATGAGAACAGAAGAGGGTATTATTGTGACAGTTATTGCAGATAACTACTTTGGGTACTCAAAGAAAGAGGTTAAAACTTTTATTTCATATGCTACCAATTTGCTAGGCAATGCAGAGGAGGAGCACGCAGGGGGAGCTCTAATATTCCCTTCATATAACCAGGGCGAAGGACAGATAACTAAGCCGGAAGCCTTTACAACTTCTCTTGATGCAATATCAAAATTATTCCCGGAGATTATAGATATTAAGCCGGAAGGGTACGGGGTTGACAGAAACTACCCCGATATTTTATATGTTCCGGAGTTATGCCGTTTTGACATAAATAAGCAGACCATCTCCTGGACAAAGAAGAAACAGGAGTATAGCATTAAGCTGCTGCCAAAACACTCCTATATCCTTCCAAACGGCCAGAAATACTCAATGGAGAAGGCATCCGGGACTCTAAATTACCGTCTTGTTGAGACCAACTCCGAGGGTGTCTTTATCCACAAACCCTGCACTGTATCGGGTGGAGGCAAATCTGAAATTTCAAAATCAATATCTGACTCAATAATCTCGGGCTCATTTTTCATTAAAGATTTCGACACCGATTTTAAAATGGTAGATGAGATTATTAACTATAACTACTCAAATCGCTTCAAGGACTCAAGCCCGCTTAAGCCGGCTAAGAACACCAGCAGAACCTTTCTGAGCAACAAACGTTCAATGGGCTCTTCAATCAAAATGCTCACTCCATCAAGCGAATTTGTAGATGAATACAACGCCTGGCTGGACTCCATTCCTCAGTATATTAAGGGTATCGCTTTTATTGTGAAGAGATTCTACAGAGAGGAGTGGGGTAGTGACTGGAAAAAGTACTTTACTGTAGATATTCTTAACGGTCAACCGGGTAATGAACTTAAATACAAGAATAAAAAGTTGGCAGCAAGGTATCTGAGGGTTGGTTATGACGATAAAGGTGCCTGGAGAACATTTAAGCTAAGGCAGGATTATGTACACTCGGTAAAGATACAGATGGAGGATGATATTACCGTATCTACTGTTATTCCAACAAGTGAACTATCAAATCTCAACCCAATTGTAGACAATAAGAGTGTCAAGATATTAGAGAACTGTGAGTTCAGGTTTTTTCAACGCCCGGACGAAGCAATTCACAGAGGTGCAGATAACAAGGCAGAGAGCGACATAGCCTCTCCAAATACCTTTATCTCCAATTTTGAACCGCTGACAACAGAAGATGCCAAGAATATGGTTGAGGATGTTATCAATTTTGATGAATTTACCCCACCTATGAGAGATCTTATTCAGGATGTTGCAGATAAAAACGTTCCGCAATACTTTGTATCGTCTGCAAACCCTCGTATAGTAAACGGGAAACCATCTATGAATGTTAGGTATTTGCAAACCAGGGACGATATTGTGAATCCACGCAATAAATATATTGCAGAGATGGGAATGAGAATATCGCGAAGTCTTCCATTTAGTAAACCTCTATATGTGCCAGTCAACACTGTGTTACCGGGACGCAGGAATAACCCTGCCGAGAAGGGAATCCGCCCTCTTGCAGTTTATAATCCACTCCACTACCAGGAGCTTCCGGAACTATTTATGGACTTTATCTGCTCACTTACCGGAAAATCTCCATCCACCACAGGAGCCGGATCTGAGGGTGCGCTCACAAAAGCTCCGTTCAATGCACTATGGCCCATTATTGACCTTAATAATGCGCTGGTATCATTTATCCTTACCGGTTATCCCGGCTTTACAACTCCTGCCGGGTATATTGGACACAAATACCGTATAGACCACGACCTGAGTCTTTTAATACCGGAGTTGTGGGCAAGACTCAGCAATAGCGAGAGAGATCCAAAGCTAATGATTGCAACGGGAGATCTCGAGAA
>JAUYTH010000099.1 GCA_030695165.1 Bacteroidales bacterium | reverse complement strand
ATTTAATCCGCAAAAGTAATATTTTTTCTACTTTTGCGCCCTAATTATTATGCAGAAAATACGCAATATTGCCATTATCGCTCACGTTGACCATGGCAAAACCACATTAGTGGACAGAATGATCCTCCAGGCAATGCTTTTCAGGGATGCCGGAAAAATGGGGGAGTTGATACTAGATAACAATGATCTTGAGAGAGAAAGGGGGATAACCATTCTGGCAAAGAATGTGTCGGTTCCTTATAAAGACTACAAGATTAACATCATCGACACCCCTGGTCACGCAGACTTTGGAGGTGAAGTCGAGAGGGTCTTGAATATGGCAGATGGTGTTCTGCTTCTTGTAGATGCCTTTGAAGGAACTATGCCTCAAACCAGGTTTGTACTGTCCAAAGCGATAGGAATGGGCAAAAAGGCTATAGTTGTTATTAATAAGGTAGATAAGCCAAATTGCAGGCCGGATGAGGTTAATGAGCAGGTTTTTGACCTGATGTTCTCGCTTAACGCAACCGAGGAGCAGCTCGATTTTAAAACTGTTTATGGAAGTGCAAAACAGGGATGGATGTCGCTGGACTGGAAAAAACCAACCACAGACATAACAGCTCTGCTGGATACTATTATAGATGCAATACCTGGTTCGGAATTCAACGAGGGTACGCCTCAAATGCTAATCTCATCGCTTGAGTACTCTCCCTATGTTGGCAGAATTGCTGTTGGGAGAATTCACAGAGGAATTTTAAAACCAAATATGCAGGTCTCCCTTTGTAAGCGAGACGGCTCAATTGAGAAGAGTCGCATAAGAGAGTTGATGGTTTTTGAGGGGTTGGAGAAGGTTAAGGTGACCGAAGTGAGGAGCGGAGATATATGCGCCGTTGTCGGAATAGAGGGGTTCGAGATAGGAGACACCATTGCAGATTATGAAACACCACAGGCGCTGCCAACAATTGCTGTTGACGAACCTACTATGAGTATGCTATTTACCATTAATGACTCACCATTCTTTGGAAGAGAGGGTAAATTTGTTACTTCCAGACACCTCAAGGAGAGATTGGAGAAGGAGCTGGAGAAGAACCTGGCTCTTAAGGTTAAGGATGGTCAAACAGCAGATTCATTTGTGGTTAACGGAAGAGGGGTGCTTCACCTTTCGGTTTTAATCGAGACAATGCGTCGCGAAGGATTTGAGATACAGGTAGGCCAGCCAAAAGTGCTGGATAAAAACATAAACGGAATTCGTTGCGAACCGGTAGAGCATCTCACAATAGACCTTCCGGAAGAGCTGGTGGGAAGAGCTATTGAGATGGTTACCAGAAGAAAGGGCACTTTGTTACATATGGAGCACAGGGCAGAGAGGGTGCACCTGGACTTTGATATTCCTGCAAGGGGATTGATAGGTCTAAGAAGTAATCTGATGACTGCAACTCAGGGTGAAGCTGTTGTTTCACACAGATTTAAAGGCTATGAGCCATTTAAGGGAGAGATTGAGAAGAGAACGAACGGATCATTAATTGCGATTGAAACAGGTATTGCCATTGCATATTCAATGGATAAACTTCAGGACAGAGGGCGCTTTTTTATCCATCCCGGAGAGGAGATTTACGGCGGTCAGGTTGTGGGAGAGAACACAAGAGGGGACGATATTGGAATCAACCTTTGCAAAACAAAAAAATTGACTAACGTGCGTGCCTCCGGAACAGACGATAAAGTTGTACTTCCGCCACCTGTTGAGTTCTCTCTTGAGGAGGCTCTGGAGTACATCCAGGAGGATGAGCTGGTAGAGGTTACACCTAAGTCAATACGTCTGAGGAAGATATATTTGGACGAGAACGAAAGAAAGAGAAGAAAGGGATAACAGGGGTTGTTAGTTAAAAAAAATAGATTAACTTTGCGGGCTCATTTCCTTTATGATTAAAGTAAGTAACAGAGACTACATTATCCCGATAAAAGGGATGTCAATTGGTAAACACAGTTTCGATTTTACAATTGATAACAGTTTCTTTGAAGAGTATGAAAACAGAGATATTCTCGGTGCAGATTTAAATATCTCACTGAATATTGAGAGAAGTACATTACTTATTGAGGTAAAGGCATTGATTGACGGAGTGGTAAGAACTGAGTGTGACAGATGTTTGGATGAGTTGGAACAGAGGTTGGAGACTGAGGCAAAACTGATTGTTAAGTTTGTCAAAACTGTACAGGAGGAGGATAACGAAGAGGTATTAACATTAGACCCCAACGAGAGTGAGCTTAACCTCAAGCAGTTTTTATATGACTATATTTGTCTGGCTCTGCCCATTCAAAGAGTACACAACGAGGGGGATTGCAACCCCGATATGATAAGAAAACTAGGAGCTTACAGCCGAAGCCCTGTTCCGGAAGAGGATTCCGGATCTCCTTTCGGGAAGCTCAAAAATTTATTGAACTAAAAGATTGATTGAATTAATATTGTAAACATTATAGACAATGGCACATCCGAAACACAGAATTTCCAAGCAACGCAGAAACAAACGCAGAACTCACTATAAAGCAGAGCTCCCTACACTAGGAACCTGCTCAAACTGCAGCGCAGCAGTTTTGTATCACAGAGTATGCCCTGAATGTGGTTACTACAGGGGACGTCTTATCATTGAAAAAGCAAACGCTTAGTTCTGAATTTTACTTCTGGGCGACAAGTCAAGAATATCTCAGATATTGATGCTATCGGGGCAAATACTCCGACCTATGCAACTGTTTGAAAAATTTAAAGAGAGAATCTCCTATGAATGTTAAGAGTAGAGCTATAATAACCGCAATAGAGGGCTATGTTCCGGAATTTGTTCTGGACAATGAGATGCTCTCTAAGATGGTAGACACAACCGACGAATGGATAATGTCCAGAATCGGGGTTAAAGAGAGAAGAATATTAAAAGAGGATGGTCTTGGAACCTCACATCTTGGTGAGATGGCCGTTAAGAAGCTGCTTAAAAAGACAGGCATAAAACCGGAGGAGATAGATATGCTGCTTTGTGCAACAGTCTCTCCGGATATGATGTTTCCGGCCACTGCAAATATAATTTGCGATAAGACAGGCATAACCAATGCCTGGGGTTATGACATAAACGCAGGTTGCTCCGGCTTTATCTTCTCATTTGAGACAGCAGCCGCCTTTATTGAAAGTGGCAGATCAAAAAAAATGATTCTTGTAACAGGTGAAAGAATGTCATCAATTACCGATTACACAGACAGAACAACCTGCCCTCTTTTTGGAGATGCAGCAGTTGCGATGCTCATTGAACCTACACAGCAGGAGGATTTGGGTCTTTTAGACTCCATACTTCACGTAGATGGCGTAGGGAGACACTATCTCTATCAAAAAGCGGGTGGTTCTATGTACCCGGCAACCGAAGAGAGTGTAAAAAATCGTGAACACTTTGTCTATCAAGATGGCCAGACAGTATTCAAATATGCAGTAAGCCGTATGGCAGATGTCTCAGTTGAGCTGATGGAGAAAAACAACATATCATCCGAAGATATTGCCTATCTTATTCCTCACCAAGCTAATATGAGAATAATAGAGGCTACCGGCAAGAGGATGGGTTTGCATAAAGAGAAAATTTTGATTAATATTGAAAAATTCGGTAATACAGCAGGTACCTCAATACCTTTGGTAATGTGGGATTTTGAAAAGAGCTTCAAAAAGGGTGACATTATCATTATGAGTGCCTTCGGGGCAGGATTCACCTGGGGATCTATGTATTACAAATGGGCTTACGACCCAAAATAGTTTAATGGTCCCATAGTTCAAGGGATAGAACGGAAGTTTCCTAAACTTCAGATTCGCGTTCGAGTCGCGGTGGGACTACCACAATGGCTGCCTGAAAAGGCAGCCTTTGTGCTTAAACCTCTCGGTTTATTTTGCAAAGCGCAGATAATCAAATGTAAAAAAACTCCTGATTATTAAAAAGTTATATAAGGAACTTTAAATTTTTTCAAAAGAAATCACACAGCAGGAAAGCCAATCTTCCGCGGGCTGTTAAATAACCCCCTCTGCAGCAATAGGGCACACTCAGCCGGAAGGAGCGAACTTGTGAGCGGATGAGGATGGACGTGCCCGTTGTGCGAAGGGTTTTTATAAGCCCGTAACGTGCAAGGGATGTGTTCCTGCTGTGAGAATTTCATCGACGATGTGTGATGCCTGCAAAAAAAACATCTATCTTTGATTAAATCTTATCCTATTGAAAGTTACTAGAGCAGATGTTTTGTGGAATTACGGTGCGACCTTTATGAGGGTTGCATCTGCTCTTATTGTGCTGCCACTCATACTAAGAATGTTGCCACAGGAGGAGGTTGGGTTATGGAGTGTGATGATTGGTCTTAACTCTATGATCTATCTATTGGATTTTGGATTCTTTCAAACCTTTTCCAGAGCTGTAACCTACATCTACTCCGGAGCAACCAAACTGGAAAAAGAGGGATTTACACCTGTTCGGGAGAACAAAGGAGTCTCATATCCTCTTTTGAAGGGGCTTTTGAAGGCGATGAGTCACTTCTACGGTTTACTTGCAGCAACTCTTCTTGTGCTTCTGTTTACAGGAGGTGTGTGGTACATAGAGCAGCTGATGGAGGGCTTTACAGGAGATGCCAACGCAGCGCGTATCGCTTGGTACTCCTATGGGATTCTCCTCTGTTACCAGTTTTTTACCTACTATTACGATGCTGCTTTGGTTGGAAGAGGAATGATTAAACGCTCAAGGCAGATAATTGTATTCTCACAATCTGTGCATATTGTAATTTCATCACTGTTGCTTATCTCAGGTCTGGGAATAATCTCAATGGTAATCGGGCAGAGCGTGGCAACTATGATAAACAGATATCTTGCCCGAAGGGCATTTTACGACGCCGAAACCAGAGACAACTTAAGAAATTTACAATATTACAATTGGAAATCGATTATAAAAACCCTCTTCAATACTGCATATAAGAACGGACTGGCAAGCTTGAGCTGGATATTTACTAACAGGATGCTTGCCATATTGGGGGCTCTCTTTATTCCGTTGACAACTATGGCATCTTACGGAATTACCAAGCAAATCACAGATATTACAATAACTCTTTCTGCTGTTTGGTTTGCAACATACTACCCAAAACTTACAGGGGAGCAGATTAAAAAAAGTATCTCAGAGGTTAAGAGGATTTTTATAAAGGCTCAAATCATTGCAATCATTATCTTCCTTTGCGTGACCATTTTTGTCGTTTTTGCAGGGGCTCCGGCTCTGGAGTATATTGGAAGTTCAACTCAGCTTTTGCCAATAGGATTAATGCTTTTGCTCTTTTTCGCATCTCTGTTGGAGTCTTTGACTCAACTCTCTACCTCTGTGCTGTTGAGCAGAAATGAAGTACCTCATTACAAAGCACAATCAATAACAGCTTTGATAGCTCTTTTATTGATGTTTGCAGCTTTAAAATATAGTGATGCTGGCATTTTAGCACTGATTGCAATACCTCTTGTTGTGCAACTCCTATATCAGCATTGGAGGTGGACCACAAAACTTTGGAAGGAGCTGGAGATAAAGCTATCTGACTATTTAGACGGTATTAAATCCGTTTATAAATCCATTCCAGTTCTTAATAACAATAAATAGTAGCATCATTATAAAGACAAATATTGTCCAACCCACAATTTTTTTTGATTTTTTCTTCATTTTGATTGTTTTTAAATATTTTAGAAATAATTATTATTTAGCATATAATCTATGCTTACTAATGTTTACACTTTACAGGAATTTATTCAGTTACGATGTTTAATCAAATCTAAATTAATAGAGGATATCTCCATATATTTAATTGGAAAATGTTTACATTTGCAATTCAAAAATACTTTTTTGATACACAATTGTTTGAATCTAGAATATTTTTGTTGTAATTTTAGGCAGATTTCCTTTAATCTTAGTTAATCTAACAATTATAACCGGCAATACCATTTATGTAATGCCAGATTCAATAATAAACAGGGAAGATAATGACAGATAGTAAGTTAAGCACCCAAACCAATATTGTTACTGAATCGAAATCAAGTTACGGCAGGAATATGGAGTTTTTATCCGATTCAGACAAAAATTCAGAGACAATAACCAACTCTTTTACCGACAGCATTAAGACAACTTCTGAGAGAAAAATGAGTGTGACCAATGATTGCACTAAAGAGGAGCTGGTAGCCTGTCTTGAAGAGAGAGATTCTCAAAAAATTGACGAACTGCTCCAGAGTGCATACAAAGTAAAGGCAGAGAACATCGGGAAGAAGGTCTATCTGAGAGGGGTTATCGAATTATCAAACATCTGCACAAAAAACTGTTATTTCTGCGGGATAAGACAGCTAAATAGTAATATAGACCGCTATGAACTAACTGAGGAGCAGGTTATTGAAGCATCAAGATTTGCCTGGGAGTCTGGTTATGGATCTCTGATACTTAAAGCTGGGGAGAGATGCAGTAAAAGGTATCTGAACAAGGTGACAAAACTGATAAAGTCAATAAAGGAGATCTCTGGTGGGATGATTGGAATAACCCTCTCTTTGGGAGAGCAGTCAAAGGAGAGTTACCGGGAGTGGTTTGATGCAGGAGCGCACAGATACCTGCTCAGAATAGAGAGTTCCAATCCCGATCTGTATGCCAGAATTCACCCCAAAAACACACATCACTCCTGGGATAGAAGAGTTCAAGCTATTATGGACCTCAAAGATATTGGATTCCAGACAGGAACCGGAGTTATGATAGGTATGCCATATCAGACGACATCAGATCTTGCAGATGATCTGCTCTTTATGAAAAATATTGGGGTTCATATGGTTGGTATGGGACCATACCTTAAACACCCGGATACTCCAATGGGTAAATTGATTACCGAGAATCAGACCCTGGACCTGTCGCTTAAGATGGTTGCATTATTAAGGCATATGATGCCAAAAATTAATATAGCTGCAACAACCTCAATGCAGGTAATTGATCCGTTCGGGAGGGAGAGGGCAGTACTTGCAGGGGCAAATATTATTATGCCCAATATTACACCTTCCGTGATCAAGAGTAGGAATAAAAATATAGAGAAGATGCCCGAGGTTAAAGATGATGCTTCTGAATCAAAATCAAAGCTTGAAAATAGTCTTGCCAGGATGGGTATCGAGATTGGATGGAATGAGTGGGGAGATTCCAAAGCATTTACTCAAGGAGGATAGCTACATCTGGTTACTCAATATCTATTCGGGACCTCTGCCTCTCTATCCATTGGAGAAGAATCTCCTCCTCTTTATAGCTGATTGCAGATCCGGGGCGAAGAATTGTGAATGTGAATGGTGGCATTGATCCGTCTGAAATTACCTGCTCAATCTTGCTGAGTGCTAAGTTGTCTACCTTTTTATCCTCTTCGAATTGCCGGAAGTAAATATTGAGATCTATCCTGGCGTATGCGTTTGATGCATCCTTTTTAATTTTGCCTCCCAAAAGTGGCCACTCTGCATAGAATGGTAATTTCGGGTTAGGGTTGTGACACATATTGCACCCTGAATTATCAACGATAGCTCTGAATTTGTCGTCCGGGTGTAACTTTTGAGAAGGGGCCTGATTAATAATCCTGAATGTAATTATTAATGAGGCCGCCCCAATTAAAATTCCAAGAAAAAATTTAGACACTTTACTCATAATCTAAAAGCTTTATTTGACTGTTAATTAAAGCTTTTACATATAATAAAGCTTTAATTTATTTTGTTTTCCATTGCCTTTTTGAGTACAACCTCTACATTTTTTGTTACCGCAACAGCTGTAATTGTTGCTCCGGTGTAGCTGTCTGCCGCTGTCTTTTTCTTAAGAGCCCCATCTATAGTGAGCCCATTCCAGTTGTCAAAAAACTTAAGCCTGTCCAATTTAACAACATAAGAGGTAGTCTCCCAGTGACTCAATATTGCAACTTTTTTTATCACCTTATCTTTGTCCATTATCACAATTGCAGGAGTGGTATTATGATATCCGATTATCTCCTCTGAGAATGGCTTGCTGGATAGAGTATAGCCAAGCACTCTCTTCCCGGAATCTACAATTTTAAACCAAACCTCGTTAACCTTCTCTACGCCTGTTGCCTGTGGGTAGACACTTTTAATAACCTCCAAACCGGATATCTCCTTAAGAACAGGAATCTCTTTGCCTCTGCCTTGTGAATAGATTGAAGTTGTAATGGTAAAGATAATAAATAATGACGCTGCTTTTTTCATTTTATGTCCAATATTTCGTTTTAAAAGAGAGAGCTGTCCCATTAAAAGACAGCTCTCCAATATCAAACCTGTAATATTACAGGCTATTTGTACTCTTTGATTGCTGCCTGAGCTGCTGCAAGACGTGCAATCGGTACCCTGAATGGTGAACAAGATACATAGTTCATGCCAATCTTGTGACAGAACTCTACAGATTCGGGATCTCCCCCGTGTTCTCCGCAGATTCCTATCTTAAGTTTTGCATTTGTATTACGTCCTCCTTTGATACCCATCTCTACAAGTTTACCAACAGATGACTGATCCAAAGTCTGGAAAGGATCCGCAGGGATAATCTTCTTGCCGAGATAATCATTCATAAAGGCTCCAATATCGTCTCGAGAGAAACCAAATGTCATTTGAGTAAGGTCGTTTGTTCCAAATGAGAAGAACTGGGCGGTTTTTGCCATCTCATCTGCAAGCATTGCTGCTCTAGGAATCTCAATCATAGTGCCATACAGATATGATATTTTAATTCCGTACTTCTTCTCAACCTCGGCGTGTACCCTGTCGCAAATTACCTTCTGGTCGTCGAGCTCTCTAACAGAAACGGTCACAGGGATCATAATCTCCGGCTGTGGCTCAAATCCATCTTTGATAAGTTCTGCGGTAGCTTCAAAGATTGCTCTGAACTGAGTTTCACTAATCTCAGGATATGTGATTCCAAGGCGAACTCCACGGTGACCCATCATAGGATTAACCTCGTGAAGTGTCTCTCCTCTCTTCTTGACATCTTCAATAGATATTCCAAGTTCTACAGCAAGTTCTGCCATCTTCTCGGTTGTCTGAGGAACAAACTCGTGCAAAGGCGGGTCAAGCAGACGGAATGTAACAGGTTTACCGTTCATAACCTTCATAGTGCCTTTTACTGCATTTCTTACGAAAGGCTCAAGCTCGTTAAGGGCTATTATTCTCTCTTCTAGAGATTTTGAAAGAATCATTTTACGAAGTTTTGCAAGTGGTTGCTCTGAGTTCACTCCGTAAAACATATGCTCAATACGGAAAAGACCAATACCTTCTGCTCCGAAGCCTATTGCATTTTGTGCATCCTCAGGAGTATCTGCATTGGTGCGTACTCCAAGAACTCTGTATTTATCTACAATGTTCATATACTCAACAAATCTAGGATTCTCCGAAGCATCCATTGTCTCAATGGCGCTGTCGTAAACAAAACCTTTACTTCCGTTAAGACTGAATACATCTCCCTCTTTGTAAGTTCTTCCTTTAATGGTAACTGTTTTATCTTTAAGGTTTAGGTGAACAGCGTCGCAACCTACGATACAGCATTTACCCCATCCACGAGCTACAAGTGCAGCGTGAGAAGTCATACCACCGCGGGCAGTTAAAAGACCATCTGCAGCGCGCATTCCCTCTACATCCTCCGGATTAGTCTCTTCGCGTACGAGGATAACTTTCTTACCTTTTTTATTCCACTCGACTGCATCCTCTGCCGTGAATACGATTTGACCTACAGAGCCACCGGGACCTGCTGGAAGACCTTTTGCTATTACTGTCGCTGCGTTTTCTGATTTTGGATCGAGAATAGGGTGGAGAAGCTCGTCAAGCTGGATTGGAGCAACTCGCATAACTGCTGTCTTCTCGTCTATAAGACCTTCGTGAAGCATATCCATAGCCATATTAAGAGCCGCAAGTCCTGTTCTCTTACCAACACGGCACTGAAGCATCCAAAGTTTACCATCCTGGATGGTGAACTCTATATCCTGCATATCGTGGAAGTGTTTCTCAAGGTTTCTCTGGATTGCGTCCAGCTCTTTATAAACTACAGGCATACCTGTCTCAAGAGATGAGAGGTGCTTGTTTTGGTCGTTCTTTGTAGATTCGTTAAGCGGATTTGGTGTGCGGATACCTGCAACCACATCTTCTCCCTGTGCATTTACCAGCCACTCTCCGTAGAATTTGGCTTCGCCGGTTGCCGGATTCCTTGAGAATGCAACACCTGTTGCAGAGTTGTCGCCCATATTACCGAATACCATAGCCTGAACTGTAACGGCTGTTCCCCACTCGTCCGGAATTCCTTCGATTCTTCTATAAGAGATTGCTCTCTTTCCGTTCCACGACTTGAAAACGGCTGCAACACTACCCCAAAGCTGTTCAACTGCGTTATCTGGGAAAGGTTTGCCTAAAACTTCCTGCACACGCACTTTAAATGCATCGCAAATGGTCATAAGATCCTCTGTAGAGAGGTCTGTATCATTCTTGTACCCTTTTTTGTCTTTAACTTCGTGAAGCATTTTGTCCAGCTGAACACGGATTCCTTTACCCTCTTCCGGATCTACACCCTCTGACTTCTCCATTACAACATCTGAGTACATCATAATCAGACGGCGATATGCATCGTAAACAAATCTTGGATTTCCGGTCTTCTTAATAAGTCCCGGAATTGTGTCTGAACAAAGACCGATATTTAGGACAGTCTCCATCATTCCTGGCATAGAGCTTCTTGAACCTGAACGGCAAGAGAGCAGAAGTGGATTCTCTTTGTCTCCAAACTTCATATCCATTACTGATGCAACCTTGTTAAGTGACTCTTCAACTTCTGCTTTTAACTCCTTAGGAAGTTGCATATTGTGCTTGTAAAACTCTGTACAAGTCTCTGTAGTGATTGTGAAACCTGCAGGAACCGGAATTCCCATAGCACACATCTCAGCCAGGTTTGCACCTTTACCGCCTAGTAGATTCTTCATTGAGCCGTCTCCATCGGCAGCTTTGCCTCCGAAGAAATAAACTCTTTTAATTTCTGACATAAAAATATTAGTTTTCGGTTTATATTTCATTTTAATATGGGGGTGCAAATATAATAAAAAATTATAATAGTTTGCCCGCCATTTCTGATAGCTCACTTCTCTCTCCCTTGGTTAGGTTTATATGGCAGAAAAGTTCCTGACCATAAAGCTTTTCGCCCAGGTGAGTCAACCCGTTCGAGTGGATATCAAGGTATGGAGAGTCTATTTGGTGTACATCTCCTGTGAAGACTAACTTAGTACCCTCACCTGCACGTGTAATTATTGTCTTCACCTCGTGAGGTGTAAGATTCTGTGCTTCATCAATTATAAAAAAG
>JAUYTH010000138.1 GCA_030695165.1 Bacteroidales bacterium | reverse complement strand
ACCGTCTCTTACAATTTAGCAAAGGAGTACTTTGAGAAGATAAAGGCACCAATGAAGGGGTTTTACACATTTGAAAGCTCGGCTCACAGTCCAATATTTGAAGAACCGGATAGAATAAATAAAATCCTTATGGCAGATGTTTTGACCGGAAGGAGCACACTTGCAGATAAATAATTATCAATAGGATAACTAATTTATTAAATTTGCTTCAAAATGATTAAATCCAGCCTGTATGGAAGATGTTAAAGTCATAAATTATAAGAAATTTCGTTCAAAAATATCAATATGAGTAAAATTGCAATCCTATTAGCAGTTTTCGCTTTTATCCCGCTTTCCGGTTTTTCTCAGAATAGTGAGACGGTCAAGAGGATAAATGTGAAATACACTCCCGGCGCGGGAGATATATCTGAAATAATTAAATCCTATGAGATTCTCCCGTTGGATGCTAATCTTGAGGCGTATTTAAAGAATCCGTGCAGAGAGATATTCTCCGATTCATTGATTTTGATTATGGATGGTACGCTCAATAAGATTGTGATATTTAATAGTAACGGGAAGTATTTAAACTCAATATCAAGAAAAGGGAGAGGACCGCAGGAGTACAACTTTATTAACGACTTTTTCTTTAATTCTGCAGATAGAGTTGTTTCGGTGGTTGACAGGGATAAAATAAAATGTTACAATCTTAAAGGCGAATTCATTAATGAGGTCTTACTGGGCTTCACTCCTAACAGGATATCATTTTTACCTCCGGGTTCCCACTTAGTTGAAAAGGTGATTCCGTCCGATCATTCGGAATCGGATTATTATATCCGCCTTACAAACAAAAACTTTAAAACGAAATCGGCTCGTCTGCCATTAAAACCTCTTACTGGCCCGGGTTTCGGGGTAGAGGGGCAAATTTACCGTACTCTTGTTAACGGCAAAAGTGCATACTTCTTCTCATATTTTGGAGATACTGTTTACCATATTAATAGTGAGCGAATAAGGCCGGCATATGTTTTTAAGTATGATAAAAAGACAACAATAGTAACTGACGGAACCTTTAATCCGGAAGTTGATGAGACATACAGATATCTAAGCTATTTTGAGTTGTCGGGATTAAATCTGCTCTTTTATAGATTCAAGAATGAACAATACTGTCTGGCATTCAACCCTAAGAGTGAATCTACAAAAACATTTAAAACTCCTTTTGTATTGAGAGATGTTGTGAACGGAAAAGGGATTTTACTGACGAACTCTTTGTCAATCGGTAAGTTAATTGAGATGTTTGATCCGGGAAGGGAAAAATGCTCAAATCCCGGAATTCTTGATAATGTTTTAAAGGATAGCGAAAGCGGAATTCAGTGTTTTGTTAAGATATGTTTTTAAAATTATCATAAGTAAATATTAATCTTATGATTAATAAGGAATGGATTACTCCTGAAAATCCGGTGGAAGACAAAGTGTTGTTATATATTCACGGCGGGGGGGTATCTCCGGTTAGTGTCTGATGCACAGGATGCACGTTGCAAAAGTAGCACTGGATTTCGGAGGTGATGATTCACGCATTTCTTGAGGTTTGCGATTTCATGAAAAACATTAATTGTAGGATTTTTAGTCATAATTATTATTTCTAAAAGCTCTTTTAATCCACTCACAAACTCATTCATAAACAACAAGAGCACCTTCGTCGTCATAAATTGTATTTAAACATATTACCGCTCTACTTTTATCGAAATATCTGAATATGGAGACAAAATCACTCAAACCCCTTGCTGTCACTTTTGTTATAGGTGGAATCTGGGACACAATAGCTGGATTCCTTTATGTTTTTGTAATCGGCACAGGGCGGGCCATAGATAACCCTCCAATGGATCCTTTTTATGCAATCTTTTTGGGCTCCTTCTTTTTTTGTTTTGCATATCTGCAGATACTGTCATCTTTCAATATCCGGCGATATTCATTTAATGTGGGTTGCCTGATTTTCGGAAGATTATTCTATGTTTTAATCCTTTATTACTTTATCTTTTTTGTAAAAGGCTTTCCGGCCACATTTTGGTTTACCGGGGTAATTGACGGATTTTTAGCAACTTTGAATATTGTCTTTGCATTTAATGGTGGTTTAGGAATGCGAGATTTGTTTCTACCCGTAAAAACTGATTTTAATTGATCAAAACATTATCTTTGAGATATTAAAAATATACTCTATGGATAACACAAGAATCAAGGGTCTGATTTGAGGATATCGTGTGGAGGAGATTGATGATAAACTTATACAACAGATACGCTATCTGGATAAAAAGGAGATGAAAATTCTACTGACCGGCTCGTCCGGATATATCGGAAAACGACTTTTACCAAAATTGGTAGAGAGTGGTTATGAGGTGGTTTGCTGTGTAAGGGATGTAAACAGGTTTAATCCGCCGGAATCTCTCAGGTCAAAGATAAGTGTTGTTGAGGTAGATATGCTGGATAAAGCATCTTTAGATAATATTCCTAAAGATATTGACGGAGCGTTCTATTTAGTACACTCAATGTCGGCATCTTCAAACTATCACCTACTGGAAGAGGAATCTGCAGTGAACTTCAGAGGTGCAATCAATAAAACCGATGCAAAGCACGTTGTCTATTTGAGTGGTATCGTGAACGAATCTGCACTATCTAAACACCTCTCCTCAAGAAAAAATGTTGAGACAGAACTGGGCAAAGGGAGCTACAGTTTAACAACCTTAAGAGCCGGAATTATTATTGGATCTGGTAGTGCATCTTTTGAAATAATGAGAGATTTGGTTGAGAAGCTTCCAATAATGATTACCCCCAGATGGCTAAATACCAGATGCCAGCCAATCGGGATATCGGATGTTATAAATATTCTCTCAAAAACAATTCTGAACCCAAAGACTTTCAACAGAGATTTTGATATTGGTGGTCCCGATATATTGTCCTATAAGCAGATGTTGTTAGAGTTTGGTCGAATAAGAAAATTAAAGCGATACATTTTTACAGTTCCGGTGATGACGCCTAAACTCTCTTCATACTGGCTCTACTTTGTAACATCTACCTCATATAAACTTGCTATAGCATTGGTTGATAGTATGAAAGTTGAAGTAATATGCCGGAATGATGAAATAAATAAGATCTTAGGTGTAGTACCAGTAGGTTATAGGGAGTCGTTGGAGACAGCTTTCAGCAATATTGAAAGAGACGAAGTGATATCCAGCTGGAAGGATGCCTTTATAAGCAGTAGCTTTAATCTTAATATATCTGAGTTTATCCAGGTTCCAACTTATGGCTGTTTCAGGGATGTGAGGGAGAGAGTTTTTGCCACTCGGGAAGGTTGTATTGACAAGATTTGGAGTATCGGAGGTGAAACCGGATGGTACTACGGAAACTGGCTATGGAGAGTGAGAGGTTTTCTGGATAAGTTAGTGGGAGGGGTGGGGCTTAGAAGAGGGCGAACCTCAGAAAACACCCTCAATGCCGGAGATGCACTGGACTTTTGGAGGGTTCTGTATGCAGACAAAAAAGAGGGCAGGCTACTACTTTATGCAGAGATGAAGCTGCCCGGAGAGGCCTGGCTTGAGTTCAAAATTGAAAAAGAGAAACTGATTCAAACAGCAACCTTTAGACCTTTGGGGCTTATGGGAAGGCTCTATTGGTACTCTGTCTTACCACTTCACGGCTTCATTTTCCAAGGAATGATAAAAAAATTGACCAAAACATCATAACCATACAAAGATGCCATTATGCGTTTAAGTTGTTCGAAGTACTTTGAAAAGTAATAACAATTTGATATCTTTAAGCATAAAACGTATCGTATGGAAAATATAAAAAAAGGAAAATGTCCTGTTATGCACGGGGCAAATACGGAGGCAAGTAGTTCCGTAATGAGCTGGTGGCCAAATGCTCTCAACTTAGATATTTTACATCAGCACGACTCTAAAACCAATCCGCTGGATGAGGGTTTCAACTATAAAGAGGAGTTCTCTAAACTGGATTTTGAGGCGTTAAAGAGTGACCTGAAAAAATTAATGACTCAAAGTCAACAATGGTGGCCTGCAGACTGGGGGCACTATGGTGGTTTGATGATTAGAATGGCCTGGCATAGCGCAGGTACATATCGAATTGCAGATGGTCGTGGAGGAAGCAACACAGGAAACCAACGATTTGCTCCACTAAACAGTTGGCCGGATAATGTCAATCTGGATAAGGCTCGCAGGCTACTATGGCCGGTAAAGAAAAAATATGGCAATAAGATATCTTGGGCAGATCTTTTTATCCTTGCAGGTAATATGGCTTATGAGTCGATGGGTTTCAAAACCTTTGGGTTTGGTGGTGGACGGGAGGATATCTGGCATCCCGAAAAAGATGTTTACTGGGGAGCAGAAAAAGATTGGCTGGGTAAATCCCGTTACTCAGACAGCACCGAGAGTGAGACGCTGGAAAATCCACTGGCTGCTGTTCAGATGGGTTTGATTTATGTTAATCCGGAAGGTGTGGACGGGAACCCGGACCCTCTAAAGACTGCCAAAGATATGCGAACAACATTCAGCCGTATGGCAATGAATGACGAGGAGACAGTTGCATTAACAGCCGGAGGACATACTGTGGGTAAAACACACGGGAATGGCAATCCGTCGCTTTTAGGGCCAAGTCCGGAGGGTGCACCAATAGAGGAGCAGGGTTTTGGCTGGTCAAACCCTAAAGGTAAAGGAAACGCCGAACACACTCTCTCCAGTGGTTTGGAGGGGGCCTGGACAACTCACCCCAACAAATGGAACGACACCTATTTCTATCTGCTTTTCACTTACGACTGGGAGCTTACAAAGAGCCCTGCAGGAGCTTGGCAGTGGGAGCCTGTAAACATTAATGAGGAGGACAAGCCTTTTGATGCTCACATCCGCGGAGTTAGAAGAAATCCAATGATGACCGATGCAGATATGGCCCTTAAAATGGACCCGGATTATCGAATAATATCGGAACGTTTTTATAAAGACCCGGAATACTTTGCTAAAGTTTTTGCAAGGGCTTGGTTTAAATTAACTCACCGCGATTTGGGGCCAAAAAGCCGCTATCTGGGGCCCGATGTTCCAAAAGAGGATCTAATCTGGCAGGACCCTATCCCAAAAGTGGACTATACCCTCTCTCCGGAGGAGGTGAGCGAGCTTAAAATAAAGCTTCTCAACTGCGGGTTGTCTCGCACAGAGCTTATAAATACCGCCTGGGACAGTGCAAGAACATTCAGATGTTCGGACTACAGAGGGGGTGCAAATGGAGCCAGGATTCGCCTTGCCCCTCAAAAAAATTGGGAGGGCAACGAACCGAAACGACTTGATAAAGTGCTTAAGAAATTGGAGGAGATCCACTCAGGATTGAATAAAAAAGTGAGCATTGCAGATCTTATAGTCTTAGGGGGAGGTGCAGCAATTGAGAAAGCCGCTCTGGATGCGGGAGTAGATATTAAAGTACCTTTTTTACCGGGCAGAGGTGATGCAACAGCCCAAATGACAGATGTAGATTCTTTCTCGGTTCTGGAGCCGTTACACGATGGTTACAGAAACTGGCTAAAAAAAGAGTATGCTGTAAACCCGGAAGAGCTACTGCTTGACAGGACTCAGCTTATGGGGCTTACTGCTGTGGAGATGACTGTGTTAATTGGCGGTATGCGTGTTTTAGGTACAAATTATGGAAACACAAAACACGGAGTTTTTACAGAGAGAGAGGGTGTGCTTACAAATGACTTCTTTGTAAATCTAACCGATATGAACTACTTCTGGAAGCCTGTTACAGAGAATCTTTATCATATCATAGAGAGAAAGAGTAATGCAATAAAATGGATAGCCACCAAAGTAGATCTGGTATTTGGTTCGAACTCTGTATTACGTGCTTACGCAGAGCTTTACGCACAGGACGACAACAAAGTGAAATTTGTGAATGATTTTGTAAAGGCCTGGGTAAAAGTTATGAATGCAGACCGTTTTTAATGTTAATGTTAGAGACGGGCAAGAAGTTGCTCCCTGTATATTGACCCAACCGGTATCTTTACCCCCTTCACAGTTACCTGTGCTCTCTCTACTGTCTCTATTGCAGAAATTGAGATGATATATGATTTGTGAATACGAACAAACTGCTCTTTAGGCAATATATCAATAGCCTCTTTCATAGTTATTAGAGATAAAATCTTCTCCTTGGCTGTGTGAAAGATCATATAGTTCCCTGAGGCCTCTACATATAGAATCGAAGAGATCTCAACCCTGTGAACTTTGCTGCCACTCTTTATGTTGACAACACTCTCTCCGGTGGAAGGTGATACAGTTTTTGATGTCGCGACTATCTCAGACGCTTTATAAACCGCTTTTAAAAAACGATCGTACCTTATTGGTTTTAGCAGATAGTCAGCGGCGTTGTACTCATAACTCTCCACGCCATACTCGGAATATGCAGTTGTGAATATTATGGCAGGGCAGTGACTGAGCGATTTAATTAGCTGGATACCTGTTAATTCCGGCATATTTATGTCAAGAAAAATTAGATCGACACTATTTTTCATAAGAAAAGAGTGTGCTTTAACGGGGTTGGAAAATGTACCTGCCAGCTCCAGAGATTCGGTTTTCTCTACATAGGATCTTAATAGCTCAATGGCAAAAGGCTCATCATCTACAATAATACACTTCATAATATGCTATTTAAGATTGAGTGTCAAGTTAACAATAAATATCTCACCATCATTCGAGATCTTGAGGATATGATTTGATGGGTATAGAATAGAGAGGCGCTTGCGTACATTCTCCAATCCGATACCCGAAAATCCATCTCTCCTTTGAGAGGTATCATCTGTTATAATAGGGTTTCTTACAAGAAGTTGCAGGGTGTTCTCTCTGCATTGTATTTCAATATTTATCTCAGTTGGCCTGTTAAACGAGATTCCGTATTTAAAGGCGTTCTCAATAAAGGGTATTAAAAGAAGTGGTGAAATTTGATAGTTTTCGTTGTCTGTGCTTACATTAAGCGAGATCTTAACGGGCATATCTGCAGATATGCGCATCTTTTGCAGAGCTACAAAACCCTCAATATGATCTATCTCTTTCCGGATAGAGACCTTGTCTGTATTGCTGTCATACAGCACATAGCGTAGTTGTGATGATGTTTTTTCGATAATATCTGCAGTTCTCTCATCTCCATATGTGGTAGCACTGGAGAATGCCATATTGAGCATATTGAATAAAACGTGGGGATTTACCTGTGCTTTCAAAAAATCGAGCTCTGCAGATAGTTTTTGTGACTTGAGCTCCTGTTTTTGTCTCTCAGATTTCAGCCACATTTTAATGAATCCGTAACCCAGAGCAATTGCCAGGACAAAGAGGTTGAATACAAGAGTAACCACAAACTGACTATAAAGAGATTCAATCTCTGTAGAGTAGTATGCAGGAAAGAGGGAGTAGTCCAAAACGGTCTCAATAATCGTTAACCCTAAAAGGGTTACGACAACTTGCCCTAAAAAGAGATAGTTGGATTTTTTTAAACTGTATAGCCCGATCAATTTATTTGATACAGTGTAAAAGAGTAAAATGCTAAAGATTGTTCCCAAAGCTACCGGATAGATAAAGTCTCCCATCTCCCTCTTGACATTCCCAATTGTTTGAACAGAACCGGCAACGATAATTAAACCCACTATCCAGATTATTGAATGGATTATATACTCTTTGCGTTTGAAAACTCTAATTATCATATCAATATATCCTTTACATTTAAATTGTATTCTCTTCTTTCTCCAATTCACAATTCAAATATATATCTATTAATCTCTTAAAAAATGGGAGATTGACAAAATCATAATAATTATATCTAAAGTACCATATTTTATGGACAAACGACCTTCGTCACAAAAATATTGTAGTTTGAATAGTTGTTAAGGTGTTGGTCATAAAGATTTGCGCAAAGGTTGGGGTGTCTCTACTTTCGTGGCAGTTAAATCAAATACAAACTAACACTAACCCAAATGAAAAAATTATTTTTTACACTACTAATCACTCTAATCTCCACCTCTATGGTGGCAAAAGAGACTTTTATCGGAAAATGGTACGGAGATCTTAAAGTCAATCCGCAAATTAAACTTACGATAGCTTTTGAAATATCATCATTGGCTAACGGGGAGTATGATGCTGTAATGCACAGTGTAGATCAGAAAAGTTATAATATAACTGTAGACAGAGTTATAACAAATAAAGATTCGATATTAATTGAGGTAAAAATGCTCTCCGCTATCTTTAATGGGAGGCTTGTTTCAGATTCTCTCTCTAAGCAAAAAACAATTCTCGCCGGAACTTTTGGAAATCCCGGTTCCTTGGGTATGGTTTTAAATCTAATTAAATGCGACGAATTTCCATTCAAAATTGCCAAAAGACCTCAGGAGCCAAAAAAACCATATCCATATCATTCAGAAAATGTAAGTTTTACAAATACAAAGGAGGGGATATCACTCAGAGGCACATTTACAAAGCCGTTTGGTGCAGAAAATGCCCCCGCAATTATTCTGATTTCGGGCTCCGGGCCATCTGATAGAAACCAGACAATCTTCGGTCATAAGGTATTCCTGGTACTCTCAGATTATCTTACCAGTAACGGTTTTGCCGTATTGCGTTACGACGACAGAGGAGCAGGAGAGTCACAGGGAAGCTTTAGAAAAGCCACTGTTAGAGACCACGCTGCAGATGCCTCTTTTGCAATTGATTATCTTAAAAGCAGAGCAGATATAGACTCTTCTAGAATCGGGTTGCTAGGACACAGTCTGGGTGCAGAGATTGCCCCTATTGCCGCAACAATTAACAGCCGTACAGCCTTTATTGTGCTGTTGGCAGGAGCTGGTATCTCACTGCAGGAGGTAATCTATGAGCAGTGTGATGCTATCTTTACCTCAAAGGGGGCCTCTAAAGAGGGGATTTCACTTAACCGGGAGATACTGGAGAGTGTTATGGAGATATTCAAAAACTCTGCAAACGACAGTATAGCCAAAGAGCTTATCAAAGTGAACCTGTCATCTTTTAACGAGAGAGTATCTGCTCTTGAAAAAAGCGATCTGGAGAAGATAGGACTCTCCTCTCCACTTAAGTTGTCTGATTATGCGGGTCTGTTAATGCCATTTATGCGCTACGATCTTTTTCATAACCCTTCTGAGACCCTAAAAGATGTTAAGTGTCCGGTATTTGCCCTTATTGGAGATAAAGATATTCAGGTATTACCGCACAACCTTGACATTATTAAGCAGAAACTAATCTCTGCCGGCAACACAAGAGTTACTACAAAGCTATACAAGAACCATAACCACCTCCTCCAGAGCTGTATCACCGGAGAGATTGATGAGTATGGAGAAATTGAGGAGACCATCTCCGAAGAGGTTGTTTATGATATCATTCAATGGATTAAAAAAATTAATTGAAAAGATTGACAATAAGAATATTATATATTTGTTACCGGTGTCAAAGATATTTGCTAATTTAGCTGAGCTTTAGTGCAATTAATTGATTCGAAATGAAAACATTGAAATCATTAAGAAGAATCACACCTCTTAATAGAAAAAAAACTGACCCCGGAAAATTCATTTTTACCGGTAACGCACCTGAAGAAGAGCTGGATATTCAACTATTTAAATACAATAAAGATGAATGTGTCGAGACCAAAAACATTTCACCTGAGAGTATTGAGAAGTTTCAAAGTAACAGCTACAACTATTGGCTAAATATCTCTGGTTTGAATGACCCCGATACTATTTCATCTATATGTAGCAAGCACGGTATTCACAATTTAGCAATTCAGGACATCCTTGATATTAATCAAAGACCAAAATTTCAGGAATTTGAAGATTATTCATTCTTAACTTTAAAATCAATTGTTCCATCAAATAATGAATTGATTACAGAGCAGATTAGCTTTGTCTTCGGGAAGAACTTCTTGATCTCATTTCAGGAGAGAAAGGCAGATTTTTTTGAACATCTCAGGTTTAGACTAAGAGAGGACAAGGGTGTAATAAGGGAGAGTAGACCGGACTATCTACTCTATGGTATGCTTGAATCAATACTTGACAACTACTTCAAAACTTTAGACCAATTAGAGAGTGATCTTGAAAATCTGAATCTTACCAATACTAAAAATGAGCTGTTGCCAACCACTTTGGAGATGATAGAGAATCACAAAAAATCTGTTCATTTCATAAAAAAATCTATTCTTCCTTTAAAAGAGTTTTCGCTAATAGTAGAACGACAAGAGAATCAATACATTGAAAAGAAAAACTTAAAGTATTTTTTAGAGATAAAGGATTTATGTTTGACCCTGATTGATAGTTGTGATATTTTACAATCATCTTTAGAGAGTAGCACAAACCTCTTCTTCTCTTTGCAGGGTCATCGAATGAATCAAATAATGAAAATTCTAACTATTGTATCTACCATTTTTATTCCGCTAACCTTTCTTACCGGTATCTATGGTATGAATTTTCATAATATGCCGGAAATTGAATGGAGATACGGATATGCAGCATTGTGGTTACTGATAGTTCTGATTTTTACGGGGATGGTTCTATATTTAAAGAAAATGAAATGGTTTTAGCTAATATTTTGTTCAAGCCCAAATGCGTAAATAATGTAATATAATTCAGTAACTGTATAACACACCATAAGTTTTTTAAATATAGTTTTGCCCTGCAGAGGTCTTATAGCTATTTGCAAGTGTGTTATGAGTAAAAGAGCAAATTCGGAGTTTTCCATCATAGTAAAGAACGAGAGAGCAAAACTTGCTGACGATTTAATTATTGCCAAGGCAGAGAAAGCAGAACGCGCTTATGAATTAATAATCGCTAACGAAGAGAAAACTGAGCGTGCAGCTATGTTAGTTATTGCTAAAGCCGCAAAAGCAAAACGTCAGGCAGAATCGGTAATAGCTATTGCAGAGAGAGTAAAACGCCAGGCAGGATTAATTATCGCTAATGCGGAGAAGGCAAAAAAGGATAATGGAACTATTACAACCAACAAAGAACAAGCGACAGCGATAGTCATTGCTAATGTGAAAATTATTAGGCATTTGGCAGAGTTGTTAATTGCCAAAGTAGAGAACGCAAAACGTGCTGCAGCGCTAATAATTTCGAACAAAAAACCGACATCGGAGTTAATTATTGCAGATGCAGAGCAAGCAAAGCGTGAAGCAATATTATTAATCGCCAGCATTAAGGATGCAAAAAGATCTTCGGAACGAATAATTTACAACATAGAGAAGGTGAAAGGAGCAGCTGAATTTGTTATAACCGACAAAGAAGCTGTTTATCAAAACGCACAAAAAGCAAAACGAGCAGCAGAGTTAATCGTCGCCAGTGTTGTCAGGGCAAAGCGTGAAGCAGAGTTGGTAATAGCTAATGTAGTAAAAGCAAAACGAGCAGCAGAGTTAGTTATTGCAAACAAAGAGCTCAATTTGTCAAAGGTGAAAGCAAAGCTGGCATCAGAGCTAATCACTCTAAACAAAGAGCTTATTCATCAAATTGATAAGCGTAAAGAGTCAGATCATAACCTGAAAGAGAGCAAAGAGAAATTTCATTCATACATTGAGCACTCACCTGTTGGGGTATTTGTTGTAGACAAAACTGGGAAATATTATGATTGCAACCCGGCTGCATATGAGATAGTCGGTTACACTCGCAAAGAGCTTTTATCTATGACTATTATTGATCTACTGCCTGCAGATGAAATTGAAAAGGGGTTGCAGGGATTTGAGCAATTGTGTAAAGTGGGGTATCTTAAAGTTGAGACAAAATTACTCCGAAAGGATAAATCTACCATCTATGTTATTTTGGAAGCGGTTAAATTGCCGGAGAATAATATGTTTATGTCTTTTACCACAGATATTCAAAAAATTAAAGTTGCAGAGTTTGAATTGAGAAAAAAATTTGACGAAGTTGAATCCATCAACAAAAAACTGGGAGAGACTAATGTCGAATTAATAATTGCGAAAGACAAAGCCGAAGAGGGTGCCCGGCTAAAATCTGCTTTCCTTGCCAATATGAGCCACGAAATTCGCACACCTATGAATGGCATCCTGGGCTTTGCAAGTCTGCTCAAGGAGCCAAAGTTATCCGGAGAAGAGCAGCAAGAGTACATACACATTATCGAGAAGAGCGGAGCCCGGATGCTCAATATTATTGACGACATTGTGTGTGTATCAAAAATAGAATCCGGAATTATGGAGACCAATTTTTCCGAAACAAATATTAATGAACAAACGGAATATGTTTATAACCTTTTCAAACTTGATGCTGCCAGGAAAAAGTTAACCATTACTTTTAAAAATAATTTGCCGGATAATGAATCTATTGTTAATACAGATAAAGAAAAATTTATCAGTGTTCTCTCAAACCTTGTGAAAAATGCCATTAAATATACCGATATAGGCTCAGTTGAATTTGGGTATAATTTAAAAAACAAAAATAAATCCGGTGACCTTTTTAACATTGAATTTTACGTAAAAGATACTGGAATCGGAGTTCCGAAAAATATGCAGGAAGCTATTTTTGAGCGCTTTATTCAGGCAGATGTTACAGATAAAATGGCACGATACGGTGCAGGGCTGGGATTAGCAATTTCGAGAGCTTATGTTAGTGTTCTTGGAGGTAGAATTTGGGTAGAGAGCAAAAAAGGCAAAGGAAGTATTTTTTACTTTACAATACCATATAGCCATCTTGACCCCAAACGAAAAAAAAATGTCTCATAGTTATCTCTACTATACAATCACCCCTTCTGTGCAATCAAATCTAAAGCAGAGAGATTAATTATCTCCAGTTGTCTCCCGGAGACAGAGATGATTTTATCCTGGTGAAAGGCAGATAGTGTGTTGATAATGCTCTCTTTGGAGTATCCCAGAGCATCTGCCATCTCATCCCTGGAGAATGGAATCTGCAAATTATTAGATTGGTATAATCTTGATAAGGTAAGCAAAAGTGTGGCTACGGCCCCGTTCACATTTTTGTGACTGAGTGTAATGAGGGTGTGTACAACACTATTGGTAAGTTCCGACATATGCTTGACAATATAAACCGCAAACTTGCCATTGTTCCCGATTAGATATTCAAAAACCTCACGGTCTATCATTCTTACAGTTGTACGGGTTATGGCATATGCCGAGAACTCCAGCTTTTTTTTGACGAATGAGCACATAAGTCCAATAAAATCTCCGTTTGTGGCAAAACTGAAAGTTGTATCCCTCTCACCAGAGTCAAAATTTAGCTTAGCAATACCATCTTCAACAAAGAGAATTTGAGATGCAAGAGTTCCCTGTTTTATGATTGCCTCACCCTTTGCATAGGTGAGCAGGATAGACTCACTCATTACCCGATCTCTTTCTTTATCTGATAGATGCTCCATCCAGCTGTAATTACTTTTCCCTCTTAATGTGCTCTTTTCCATAATTATTCCTTAATAATGCAATTTTACATCTTTTTACATTAAAAATTGCTTCCCATCTCTTCTTATTCATCAAATTATCTGCCATACTTTTGTTAAAATTTAAAAACTTTTTAATTATTACTTATTATGGCAGATTTAAAATTCAGAGTAAAAGCACATAGCGAAAATCCGGCAAAAACTATTGTAAAGGCCAGGCAGTTTGAGATAGTTGTTGACGAGCCTGCAGATTTGGGAGGAACAGATACGGGCGCAAATCCGGTAGAGTATGTACTTGCAGCTTTCGCAGGTTGTATCAATGTTATGGCTCACGTAATAGCTAAAGAGATGAACTTCGAATTGAGGGGTGTTGAAATAGATATTAGCGGAGATCTCAACCCTGCACGCCTTTTCGGGCTTAGCTATGAAGAGCGTGCCGGTTACAAGCAGATTTTAGTACGCATCAAACCTGACTGTGACGCCAATCCTGAAACTTTGGCTAAATGGGCTGAGGCAATCGAAAACAGATGCCCGGTTAGTGATAACCTTCAAAATCCCACTCCGGTAAAGATTGAGGTAAAGAAAAAATAATCAAAACTTGGCAAGGTTATCCAACTTTGTCTGGCATATTGAGAATGCACTATAAAATGAGCAGATTATTACAAAAACTGCTTGTTATGTAGTGCATTTTTACTAATATTTGCATAACTGAATGGTTATGAAACTTGAACAACTTGGATACAACAGCAGAGTAGAAGATCTTGTGATCGAGAACAATCTCAGAGATTTTGAGATTGGGCGGGTTATTTCGGAACACAAAGAGAGGTATATTGTTAAAACTGAGGGAGGGGAGTTTGAGGCCGAGATTACCGGTAATTTGCGATTTACGGCAGAGAGTCGCTTAGATTTTCCGGCTGTGGGTGATTGGGTCGCTTTGACCGTTTATGGTAGTGATATTGCAATAATTCATAAGATAATTCCAAGGTTCTCTGCCATTACCAGGCAGGCAGTGGGGCAAATTGGAGATGTTCAGATAATAGCGGCAAATATTGATTATGCTCTTCTGGTTCAGGCGTGTGACCGGGATTTCAATATAAACAGACTTGAGAGGTATCTTACAATCTGCCACTCATCAAAAGTCCTCCCGATAATAGTTTTGACAAAAATAGATCTGCTACCGGAAGATTCTGTAAAAGAGATTGTAAAACAGATAAACAGCCGAATTAAAAATGTTCCGGTATATGCAATAAGCAATGAGTCCCGCTCCGGGTATGATAATTTGAAGAAGATATTTGAAAGTGGCAAGAGCTTTTGTCTACTGGGCTCTTCCGGTGTCGGGAAATCTACTCTCCTGAATAACATATGTGGCAGGGAGCTGATGAAGACCGGCTCTATTAGTGAGAGCACAAGTAAGGGTAGGCACGTTACCAGCCACAGGGAGCTGATTGTACTTGAAAACGGGGGAATCCTCATCGATAATCCGGGTATGAGGGAGGTTGGAATTGTAGATTCCGGGAGAGGTTTGGAGGCCACTTTCGATTTTATCGGAGAGCTTTCAAATAAATGCCGGTTTAAAGATTGTACCCATACCACTGAGAAAGGTTGTGCTGTAACAGAGGCTGTCGAAAACGGGGATGTAGAGAGAGCTGCCTACGAAAATTACCTGAAAATGCAAAAAGAGAGGGACTTTTTCGAAACTTCCGAACTTGAAAAACGAAAAAAAGAGAAAATTTTCGGTAAGATTTTAAAAGATTATAATAAAAAAGATGTTAAAGGAAGAGGATAATAATGAATACAGTAGAAGAGAGTGTTGTGATTGCAATGGATGGTTTAGATAGTGAGTTATTTAACTATCTGCCTTATATACTACAGGATATGTGGGAGATAGGGGCGAATCCAGTTGGTATAAATGATTTAATAAGGGAGAATTTTGATAATCCGGCAGAGCTAAAAGTTCTTGATCTGGGTTGTGGGAAGGGGGCTATTTCTGTAAAGGCTTCGAAGGCTTTGGGCTGTTTTTGTCACGGGATAGATGCTATTCCTCAGTTTATTGATTATGCAAATGAGAAGGCGATTGAATTTCAAGTAGATGATCTGTGTAAATTTGAGGTTGGAGATATTCGTGAAAAGGTTAAGACTCTTCGTGGTTTTGATGTAGTTATTTTGGGTGCAATCGGACCGGTATTCGGGAATTATTTAGAAACATTGTCTATCCTTAAGCAGTGCCTGAATGATAGTGGAGTGATTATTACCGATGATGCCTATATTGAGGATGAGAGTAGCTTTTCTCATCCGCTTATGCTCAAGAAAAGTGATGTTTTAAAGCAGATTGCAGATGCCGGATTCGTAATTATTACAAAAGTAGATGTAAAAACAGAAGATATACAAGACGCAGATGATCTTATATTTAATAATCTTAAAAAGAGATGTTTGGAATTAATTGAAAAGCATCCTGGTAAAGAGGAACTCTTTAGGAACTATATTTTAAAACAGGAGGAGGAGACATATGTGCTTGAGAACAAGGTTACAGCTTACACAATGATGTTAAAATCTAAACTTTAAAAATCATTCTATATGAAGAGAGTATTTCTATTGGCGTTAATCTTTGGATTATTTGGCCAGGCAGCTTTTTCTCAGGAGTTTGATAAGGCCAAACTTGAGAAGTTCTTTGATGTGCTCCAGGCAAACAACAAATTTATGGGAAGTGTAGCCCTTTCAAAAAATGGAGAGATTATCTACTCAAGGGCTGTCGGTTTTGCCGATGTTGCGAACCAGATGAAAGCCGAAGTGGATTCAAAATTCAGAATTGGGTCTATCTCAAAGACCTTTACATCTGTTTTAGTAATGAAGGGAGTAGAGGAGAGGCGGATTGATCTGGATCAGACTATCGACAAATTTTTTCCGACGATAAAAAACAGCAGCAAAATAAAAGTAGGCCATCTGCTTTACCACAGGAGCGGGATAAACAACTTCACAAATGACAAGGAGTATCTCACCTGGAATACAGTTGCAAAAACCGAGAAGGAGATGGTTGAGATCATTACGAATGCCGGAAGTGATTTTGAACCAGATACTAAAGCAGAATACAGCAATTCCAATTTTGTTCTGTTGACATTTATTCTGGAAAAAGCATTCAAAAAATCCTATTCAGAGATTCTTACTAAATATATAACCAAGCCATTAGAACTTAAAAACACCTATCTGGGAGCTAAAATAAACAGTTCAAATAACGAATGTCTCTCCTATAGGTTCGTAGGGAAGTGGGAGAGGATGCCGGAAACGGACATCTCTATCCCTCTGGGAGCCGGTGGAATAGTATCTACACCCTCCGATCTTGTTAAATTCAGCGACGCTCTTTTTGCTGGAAAACTACTTAAGCCGGAGAGTCTGGAGAAGATGAAAACTGTAATCGGGAACTTTGGAATCGGGCTGGTTAAAATGCCTTTCTTTAATATGTCAGGCTACGGGCATACCGGAGGAATAGATGGATTCTCATCGGTATTCTCATATTTCCCGGATTGCAACATTTCATATGCACTCACTTCAAATGGTGCCAAT
>JAUYTH010000137.1 GCA_030695165.1 Bacteroidales bacterium | reverse complement strand
GATTGCTATACCAATTGCCTGTGCAAGGTGTGTCTTTCCCAGTCCCGACCCCCCATATAAGAAAAGAGGGTTAAAGGTACCTTTGCCCGGGTTGGCAGAGATGTTGAGTCCTGCAGATCTTGCAAGCTTATTACACTCTCCCTCAATAAAATTTTCAAATGAGTAGTTAGGGTTCAGTTGGGGATCTATCTCCAGTTGCTGAAGCCCCGGTATTACAAAAGGATTTGTTATGTTGGAGGGCTGATTTGGAAAGGGGACAGATTTATTTTTAATCTCCTGAACAGATTGCTGAGGATATGTAACAACATCTTCTCCCGATACTACCCGTACATTGTACTCGAGCTTTGCCTCTTTACCCAACTCTCTTTTGAGTGCTTTACTGATTAGATCTATATAGTGTTCTTCCAGGTATTCGCGGAAAAAATTTGATGGAACCTCAATGGTAAGAACAGATCCTGTAAGCCTGACTGCATTTATCGGCTCGAACCAAGTTCTGAAGCTCTGTGGGCGGATAATATCACGAACTATTCGCAGACAATTATTCCACACAAGAGTATGTTTTGGTTCGATCATAAGTTTAGGATAGGTTAAGATTGGTAGACAAATTTGGTGATAAAATTTTTAAAAAAAAATGAAAAAAGTATAGGAAAATTCATTATTTTTTTAATAGCCTGTATCTCAGACTGAAAAATTTTTAATATTTATTTACGTTTTTAAAATCTTTAAAAACAGCTTAATATAAATAAAATAAAATTAGAAAACACTAACTTTTATATATTTTTTTGGATTGTCGGTAATATTTTTGATCAAATTATCCAGATCCCTTATCAGTTGGTCAATTGAGGTGTGTACCGAGTCTGTGTAAAGCAGTTTTCCAACGCTCCCCTCAGGATTTTTTATCTGCACAAGCAGCTCTTTTAGGGATAAGATTGTACCAGCAATATCTGCCTTTTTTAAAGAGTCGGTAATATCATTTATGTTATCCAACCCGCTGTTGAGTTTAGATGTGGTACCGCCAAGATCTGAGGTTAATTTATTAAGGTTCTCTATTAGTGAGGTAATTTCCGGCCCACTCTGCTCAAGGTTACGAACCACATTTTTTGCTCCTGAGAGGGTTTTATTGAGGTTTTCAAGAGACAATGCGATATCTTTTTTAGCCTCCGGATTGAGAACATCATTAACATTGGCGAATGTGGTATTTAGTGTTATAATAAGATCAGATAATTTATCCTTAAGTGGCAAAATCTCATTAACAAGATTATTTATCATCCCGGGATCAGTAGATGATAGCATTGTGTCCCTGTTATTAAGAAGGGCTGAACCGTCACCAATGTTTATTCTCAGAGCCTTTGTTCCAAGCATTCCTACATTATAGATCTCGGCAACCGAATTTTGAGGAAACTGATAGCCTGCATCAATTTTAAGTTTTACAATAAAGTTGTTGCTCTTTTGAATGTAGTCTATACTCTCAATTGTTCCAACCTTGAGGCCTCGTATAAATATTGGTCCTGTTGAGGTTAGTCCGTCAATATCATAGAAAACCGAGTAATATGTGTTTCTGTTGCTAAAGAGATCCTTCCCTTTAAGATAGTTTATAACCACATATATAGAGAAAAGTATCAATATTGCAAAAAGTCCGATTTTTTGTTCTCTGTTTAATCTTATTTTCATTTTCTTAATAGATTATTCTTTGTATGCTATTTGTTTAATGGAATAATAGTTCCGTCTCTTACAACTATAATAAACGCCTGAGGAAAATCTCTGCGGACAGAAACCAAATCTTCCTTAGCCATATTTATTGAAGGGTACTCTCCAATTGTATATTTATATAGGTTGCCCACCTTAATATAATTTGCATCTCTTCCTTTAAGATCCGGTGAGTTTGATCTCAAAACTTTATTTACTGCCATAATCTGTATTCTGTAATGAGTTTCGCTCTGTTGCTTTACCACTTTTTTATTACTATCCGGAAAGAGCTGTACCCCATTCCCGGGAATAACTTCTTTTGCAGCTGTGTCTCTACCGTTACTGTAATCTTTATCGTAAATCTGTTTGTACTCTTTAAAGGCATTGAATATTAGAGCGGCAAACTTATCGTGGTTGGCGCGGTTGTTCAGAATTTTAAAATCCAGAGGATTTGAAATAAAACCCAGCTCAATTAAAACAGAAGGCATACTTGTTTTCCAAAGCACCAAAAGCGGACCCTGTTTAATACCCCTGCTGACTTTAATGGGACCGTTGTTAAAATGTTTTTGTACCAGCGAGGCCATCTCCAGACTCTGTTCAAGATGAGCATTCTGAAGCAGTGTGAAAATTATGTATGACTCGGGGTTATTGGGTTCGAATCCTTCGTACCTGGTTGCGTAATCTTCGCCCTCCATCATAATTACGCTATTCTCAAGCATAGTAACCTCAAAGTTTGAACTGGATTTGTCTGCTCCCATCACAAAAGTTTCAGATCCTGTAGCTGCTCTTGCGACTGCTGCGTTAACGTGAATGGAGATAAAGAGATCTGCCTTGTTTTTATTTGCTATCTCGGTTCTTTTATCCAATGCAACAAATACGTCGGTTTTCCGTGTGTAAATTACCTCTATACCCGGGTAGTTTCTTTTTATAAGATCTCCGAGTTTAAGGGAGACAGAGAGGGTAATATCTTTTTCCTTAACTTTTTTATCTGCACTAAGAGCTCCCGGATCTGCACCTCCGTGCCCGGGGTCAATTACCACCTTTTTTAGCACCACCATTGAATTTTCCTGACAATGGGACATTGTAACCCAGAGGAGAGAAAATATCACCAAAAGTACTCTTATCGGCATAATAGTTGCTAAATATGTTTAACTTTGCACACCACAAATATAGCATATTTTATTAAACCCTACACGATTTTGCTTTTGAGAAAAGAGTCCCTTTTGCTAGTATGTGTTGTCCTGCTATCGTTCAATTGCGGAGGGACAGGTTCGCTTCATTCGAATGATTCGCACGGCCTATCTAAAGAGACTATTATTTCTCAAAAAGACTCTTCTGTTATTAACGCATTCGTTGATACAACTTCAAAGGATACTCTCATCTTACCAAAAGACTCACTTCAGATAAAGAACACACCTTTAATAAAGGACTCTCTTATAATGGCGGATTCTCAATTTATAAGGGATTCACTAACTTTAAGGGACTCTCTTTCTTTAACCGATTCATCAAAGCTGAGAGGTTCGCTGCTCTTTCCTGCATTCTCAGGAGCCAGGGACTCTATAGTGGAGGATTTCACCGATAGGAAAAGAGTGGTCTACTATTATGGTGATGTAACAGTAAAGTACGGTACCCTGGAGCTTAAATCGGATTATATGGCCTATGATATGGACACAAAAACTGTTTTTGCATCCGGAGTAAAAGATTCACTTGGGGTGTTGCAGGGGAAACCGGAGATGACAGAGGGGAGAGAAAAGTATACAATGGAGAGTGTTAAGTACAATTTTGAATCTCGAAAAGCCATATTCACTAATATGGTTACCCAGGAGTCAGAGGGTTTCTTATACGGAGATTTGTTAAAGAAAATGCCCGACAACTCAATCAATATATCTGGTGGCAGATACACAACCTGTGACCACGATCATCCTCACTTCTTTCTCCAGCTTACAAATGCAAAAGTTATCCCCAATAAGTCAACAGTTTTCGGTCCGGCATATTTAGTAGTGGAGGATGTTCCTCTTCCTTTGGCACTCCCTTTCGGATTTGTTCCTAAACAGGCTACAAGGGCAAGCGGTCTTCTTATTCCTACTTTTAATGAGGAGGCAACCAGGGGCTTTGCTCTCAAGGGGCTGGGATATTATTTTGTATTTGGAGACCATTTTGATCTTACACTTACAACTGACCTCTACTCATTGGGATCCTGGAACGTTCTGATGACCTCCCGATATAAGAAGAGATATAAATTTGACGGGAATTTTAACCTAAACTACTCTGTTAACCAGGTAGGAGAGAAGGGTTCTCCGGATTTTAATCAGTCAAAGGACTTCTCAGTCAGGTGGAGTCACTCTCAGGATATGAAGGCTAAACCAGGAACATCATTCAGAGCATCGGTAAACTTTGCCACTCCTATGAACGATAGATACAACTCATACGATATTCAACAAAGTCTTCAGAATCAGATATCTTCATCAATATCATACGGAAAAACACTCTCAAACTTTAGTATTACGGCAAATATGCTTCACAGCCAGAACTCTCTGGACAGCTCATATGCATTTACTGTACCTAATGTAACCCTTACTATGAACAGGATCTTCCCTTTCAAAAGAAAGGATGCTGCAGGAAAAGAGAGATTTTATGAGAGTATCTCATTCAGCTACAACACTACATTAGATAACAAAATAAATTTTAAGGCAAAAGATTTTGGTGAGGATGGTTTTCTCTCCAAGTTCAGGAGTGGAATGCAGCACAGTTTCCAGATTGGACTTCCAACATTTGACCTATTCAATTATATTCAGTTCTCTCCTTCTGTGAGCTATGGAATGAATTGGTTCTTCCAGAAAAATGATAAATTTTATGACAGTGAAACTAATATTGTAGAGAGCAACATTGGGGATATATTCAGTCACTTTGGAGTAACTCAGGAGTTTTCTACCTCGATGTCTGCCAGTACAACTCTGTACGGGATGTTTAATTTTGGACCCAGAAGTAAAATTAAAACTATCCGGCATATGATAAAACCCTCATTCAGTATAAGCTACAGGCCGGAACAGGGGACGGCAGCAAATGGTTACAGGACTATAAACTATACAGATCCAAGTGGCGTTTTGCAGCAGACAGAGTTCAATATCTATGAGGGGCTAATCTTTGGGTATCCCTCAAAAGGGAGCTCTGCCTCTATGAGTTTCTCAGTTGGCAACAACATTGAGGCAAAAATCATAAGTGATAAAGATACAACTGATGGCGGTATTAAGAAGATTAAACTTATAGATAATCTCTCTCTTGGAGGCTCGTACAATTTCCTTGCAGACTCCATAAAGCTTTCAAATATATCTGTAAGTATGAGTACTACCATATTTGGATCTCTTGCTTTTAACGCCAATGCAAATCTGGATCCCTATGCGATAGACAATGAGGGTAAAAAATACAATCAGTTTAATTTTGTGAAAGAGGGGTGGTACAAGCTGGCCAGGTTAACAAATGCAAGTATGTCATTATCATACCAGTTTTCCGGATCAGGCGAACGAAAGGGTGCAGGTATGGGTTTGCCGGAGAAGGGTAGCGGAAGAGGTTCCGGAGATAATAAAGATTCGGAATATATAAGAAT
>JAUYTH010000135.1 GCA_030695165.1 Bacteroidales bacterium | reverse complement strand
TGCCTGGATAAAAGGTATAACAACAGTTCCGGAAGAGGGTACAATTTACCACGGTAAAGTGGTATCTATTCTGGAATTTGGGGCATTTGTGCAGATTCTTCCCGGCAAAGAGGGCTTGCTTCATATCTCTGAGCTTGACTGGAGAAAGGTAGATCAGGTAGAGGATGTTCTTAAGGTTGGAGACGAGGTTGATGTTAAGCTTCTTGAAGTAGACGCAAAAAGCGGTAAAATGAGACTCTCGAGAAGAGCCCTTATCGAAAAACCGGAAGGTTATGTTGAGCCTGTAAGAAGACCAAGACCCGAAGGTGGCAGCAATGATCGCAACAGAGGAGGAAGATCGGACAGCAGGGGCGGCGACAGAGGCGGCGACAGAGACAGGGATAGAGGACCTCGCAGAAGGTAATTAATTGACAGAAAGATATTTAAACTTCTTGGTTAAAAAAATTAAGCATCCGATAAGGGTGCTTTTTTTTATCTTAAAAACGGCAATTTGTAATATGTAGATCTTTCTAACATAATAGAATGAAATTAGAATGAAGATATGACTTACAATATATCATATATTTTGGGTTTTATCCATTTTAAATGATAGAAGTATCCTTTATATCAATGTCAACACCCTTAATGCAAAATGATTTACAGAGATTTTGTTTTGTTATTATTTTATCATAAATTGGTATCCGAATTAGTGAATGAGGTAAATGGGATATAAAAACATAGTTTTATAGTAAAGAACGCATAAAATAGTTTCTTATCTGGCAGCAATGTCAAATAATAGCTGATATATATTTCCAGTGTTCCTGCTCCTTTGAGGTTTTTATTTATTTACTTACTTAACTAATTTAAATATGGCTAAACGAACTTTTCTACTTTTGTGTACTATGTTGCTTGCTTTAAGCGCTGCATTTGCACAAACCAGAGTTACCGGTGTGGTAACCGACCTCTCTGATGGCTCCCCAATTCCGTATGCAAATGTTTTGATTAAAGGCACAACTACCGGTGTGGCTGCCAACGCCAATGGTATTTATGTTTTTGCTAATGTCCCGGCAAATGCTACACTTATCTTCTCCTCAATCGGGTATCAAACTATGGAGATTCCGGTTGACTCAAGAACAGTAATAGATGTCTCTCTATCTACTGTTGCTGTTGGTTTGGAAGAGATAATGGTTGTTGCCTATGGATCTGTAAAAAAAGGTTCATACTCCGGTTCAGCAACACAAATAAACCAACAGAGCTTTAAAGATGTTCCTGTTGTTACTTTCGAACAGGCAATTGTTGGAGCGGTACCCGGAGTTCAAATATCGCAAAGATCGGGTCAGCCGGGATCTTTGCCCGAGATTCGAATTCGTGGTTTCGGCTCATTTAATGCGGGTAACGAACCTTTGTATGTTATTGATGGAGTTCCTGCCACCAGTGGCGACTACGGCTCTGGAAACATATTCACAAGTTCGATGAACTATCTCAACCCCGGGGATATTCAGACGATAACTATTTTGAAAGATGCTGCGGCATCTTCGCTTTACGGCTCAAGAGCCTCTAATGGTGTAATTCTTATAACCACAAAAAAAGGGAAGGCCGGAAAAGCAATCTCTACATTCAAAGCTAATGTGGGGGTCTCTTATTTCGCCTTTAATAGCTATCCAATGGTCTCAGAAGATGAGAAAGAGGTTCTCACAAGAGAGGCGTGGAGAAATTATGGTACAGATAATCCTGTTCAATGGCAAAGTTACGGGTCGCTGGATAACTACGTAAATGCTATGGCAGAGAGGTATTTTCCTTCAAGAAAAACCGATCTTATCTATAAGGATTGGGAGAGCGCACTATTTCGTACAGGTGTTTCTCAAAACTATGAGTACAGCATCTCGGGAGGTACAGATAAATCTAAGGTCTTTGCATCTGTTGCATACACCGACGAAAATGGTGTTAACCGAATTCAGTACTTAAACAGATTAACAGCAAGTGTAAATGCAGAGAGCAAAGTCTCTAACAGAATAACAATAGGTGGCTCTTTTCAGTTCTCAAATCAGAAGCAGAGCGGACACCAGGATGGGCAGGCCAAAGATAACCTATTCTACCTATGGAAAGTCCATCTTACAGAACGCTGGCCTTTTCAATATGCATCAGACGGCTCATACTGGATGCAGTACTATGACGGAGGGACACGCGTAAACCCTGTTCCTCAGTGGCACCTTCAGCTCAATGACGCAACTCAGCAGAGAATATTACTTAAAGGATGGATCGAAGCAAGATTAACCGATGACATTAAGATTAAGAGTGTTGTTGGAGGTGACTATTTAAAAAGTCACGACCGATTCGGTTGGTTATATGGTCACATTAACTTTACAGCCTATGGTAAAGGATATGCATCTGACAGATTTCGTAATGTGGACAGGATTGTAAGCTCGACGACTGCCAACTATACAAAATCCTTCGGTAAACACAATGTTTCTGCTTTAGTTGGTTGGGAAGCCGAAAAAGAGGATATCCTATTTTCAAGATTGGAAAAGATTGATTTTGCAAACTTTGGAGCAACAGAGTCGGCTCTTGCAAACACATTTAGGGCTGGGTTTACTTATAGGAGTAACTCATATTTACTATCTGCTTTAAGCAACATAAGTTATGACTACGATAATAAATATTATCTATCTGGATCATATCGTTTAGATGGCTCTTCAAGGCTCGGTCCGGACAGCAGATGGGGTAACTTCTGGTCTGTTGCAGGTTCGTGGAGGCTTAGTAAAGAGATGTTTTTAAGAGATGTAAGCTGGCTGGACGAACTAAAAATAAGAGGTTCATACGGAACTAGCGGAACTCTTCCTTCTAACTACTATGGTTATATGGCTGTATTTAGTTATGGGGTATATGGTACAGAGGGTGCAGGGTATCCATCCAATCTTGCTAATGCAGACCTCACCTGGGAAAAAAACAAGAACTGGAATGTTGCTATTGATGCAAGAATTTTTGACAAAGTAGACATTGTGGCCGAATACTACAATAAAACTACAGAAGATCTTCTACTCAATGCATCAGTTCCATCCACTACCGGGTTTTCATCTGCACTTTCAAATATCGGCTCTATGCTAAACAGAGGGCTTGAACTATCTGTAAGTGCAGATATTATAAAGAAAAAAGATATGACATTAACAGTTGGTGTAAACTGGGCAAACTTGCATAATGAAATACTATCACTTGCCAACGTAGGTGAGCAGATTGTTACAAGACCTCATGTATGGAAGGCAGGCTACTCATATGTTCAATATTATACCCGAGAGTATTATGGTGCAGACCCACAAACTGGAGCCCCAATGTACTACTCTAATGCAACAAAACCCGATGGGTCAAGAGACAGGTCTTTAGTAGGCAGAGCTCTGGCATCATCGGTAATTCTGGAAGGAATGACCGCAATTCCAAAAGGATTTGGAGGTTTCAACTCTACCTTTACCTGGAAATCACTTGTGGCATCTATGGCCTGGTCATATAAATACGGGCACTAGGTGTATGATAATGCAGTAGACGATATTGATGATGATGGATTCAACTCCTATAAAAATTCTGCAGAGTCTCAGATTGACCGCTGGCAGAAACCAGGGGATGTAACTCAGGTTCCACGTCGTATTGCCGGAAATACCGGAGGAGGTTATTATGATTCCAGCCGTGCCCTTAAAGAGGGAGATTATTTAAGGTTAAAAAATATGACAATCTCCTATACGATTCCGGATAATATTAAGAATTATCTTAGATTGTCAAACGCAAGGGTCTATGTTTCAGGAACCAACCTTTTGACATTTACCGGTTTAAATTTCGACCCTGAGGTTCAGTCAAATGGATATTATAACTTTACCTTCCCTGCTTTAAGAACCATAACCCTTGGGATAGAGGTATCACTATAAATTAATAAACAACTATTGATATGAAAAGATTTATTCTAAATATTCTAGTTTTCTCGGGGCTGATGGTATCCATATCCTCTTGCGAAGGGTTCCTCGAGACAAGGCCTACAAATGTTATTGTTGCCGAAACTGCAATGCTTACTCTATATGATGCAGGAATTGTTGTTAATGGCCTTTATGAAAATATGAAGTGGTTTGATTACTACGGAACACAAATGCAACTCTTTGGAGACCAAAGGGGAGATAATATACAGCCTCGAACAATGTCAGTTGGATGGCCGCAGATTTATACTCTTGGGTATGAATCAGAAGCAAATAGCTATTTTTCTACCTGGTCCAGATGCTATGAGACAATAATGAGATGCAACACTCTCATTGGTAATATTGGTAAACTTCAGGTAACCTCTACTGCAGATATCGCAAAAAGAGATGACTATCTTGGTCAGGCATATGCAATTAGAGCGCTGGTATTTTTTGATCTGGCAAGACTTTATGGCTACCCTTATGCAAAGGACAACGGGGCATCACTTGGGGCAGTTCTTATTACAGAGATTACCTCTCCTCAAAATTCAAAAAAACCTAGAAGCACTGTTGCCGAGACCTATACACAGATTCTTGCAGACCTTTCTGTTGCATTGCCGCTACTCTCGAAAGCAAAAAATACATATCACTTCAACTATTGGGCAGCGAAATTGCTGCAGGCAAGAGTGTACCTTTATAAAGGGGATTGGAATAATGCATACACTTCGGCCAAAGAGGTGATTGATTTATCTCCTTACTCTTTGGTGTCAAATGCAGGATATGTAAACTACTGGAAGGAGGAGGGTGCATCAGAGACTGTTCTTGAGCTGTTTGTCTCAAATCAGGCAAGAATTGACCTAGACGGAGGATATGCATCTATGTGGCACAACCTGTGGCACGGAGCACCATCATCCGGAGCGACATTAATCCCTACAGTGAGCTGGATCAATCTTATTAAATCTGAACCGGGCGATGTGAGAGCACAATTTGTTAGAAACGATTCACAGTATGAGATATCAAAAGCGTGGTTATCGAAATTTCCCGGGAACGGAGGGGTAAATTTCCGTCTTAACAACCCAAGAATTTTAAGAATCTCAGAGGCATATCTTATTGGAGCCGAAGGAGCACTCAAGGGATCTGCTGGAGTAGTAGCTGCAAGTACATATCTTAACGCAATACGAAAAAGAGCAAATCCTTCTTTATCGGATATTGCTGCTACAGATGCTCTTATCCAGATTGAGAGAAGGAAAGAGTTCATTGGTGAAGGGCACAGGTTTTTTGACCAGATGCGTTTAGGCAATTCAATTACCAGAGCAGATGGCGATGGTCACAATTTTGCAGTATCTGCAGGTTGTCCCGCGACAATTACCTGGAATTATTATAAGATTGTTCTCCCAATTTCGCATACCGAAAGGAAGCTATATCCACAACTTCAGCAAAATCCAGGCTATACGGAGTAGTGCTTAGATAGTTAAATTTCATCTGTAAAACACATATATTAAACAGTTTACGATAAACTGGAAGTTTTAAAAAGGCATCTGTTAAGGATGCCTTTTTTTGTTAGAAATTTATGAAATGTTAAGTTTTTATTGACAATTCATTGAAAAGTAAAACTCTTGTCATAAAAATGCTTATATATTATTATATAATTCGAGATAATTTTAAATTTATAGTTTAATATTGCCCACCCGTTATCTTCTGAAACGTACCTTACAAAATGATTTATAGAATTTTTTGTTTTCGTCTTTTTTTGTTATAAAT
>JAUYTH010000124.1 GCA_030695165.1 Bacteroidales bacterium | reverse complement strand
TCCGTGACCACCTACAGATTCAAGCGCTGCTCTGCGGAAAGTGCAGTTTGCACCTATTGCAACGGAGCTGTTGAATCCGTATAAACTCATCTGGGTAGGTCCGTAAAAGTTGTAGGTCTGCTCTGCAGCGCCCCTAGCTGTAAATGAGAGGTGTTGGTTATAGTAGGCCTGTGATACCTGAACATATCCAACCTTTGGATCTTCAAAAAAACCAAGAACTTTGTCCAGAAAACAGGGGAAAGGTATATGGTCCGGGTCTAGAACCAATATAAAATCTTCCTTGACCTTTTTTAACGCCTCATTAATCTTTCCCGCTTTAGCTCCGGGAATATCTAAAAGCTCCAGCCAAACCGCACCGTGTCTCTGTGCCACTCTTGCAAACTCAGGATCTCTTGTGTCGTCAAGCAGATATGTGGTATGCGGATAGGTTATGTTTTTGCAGGCCTCCAGCGTCTTCTCAAACATACTTAGTGGTTCACCGGGAGAGCTGGTTGTGAAGATGGCCACCTTAAGGTTTTTGGGAGCGGGCTTTCTCTCAGGTTTTTTTATTTTAAGATAGCTTATCCATTGAATAGTAAGCCGGAACAGACCCCACCATAAAATAACAGATAGTATCAGATAGAGGGTAATATTTCCGATATGTACATCTCGGAACCACCAGTCAAATAGCGATGCAACGCTAAGAATTCCGCAGGAAACCAGTACCCCTGTTATAAATCTGGAGGTGTCCGAAATTGAGGCAGACTCTCGGAACTGCCAGTAATTATGTTTGCTGCCCCTCATCCCTATAAAACATATTTAACCGAAAAATTGGCTTTGTTAAGCTTGTAAAAAGCGAGGTTATTGTATATATAAAATGCAGATAGTGTTATTTTGTCCGACAATTTTAAATCTGCCTTGGCTTCAAACTCAACAGGAGAGAACTTTAGTTTTGAAAAATAGGTCTGATATGGTCTGTTTGGGCGAATCGATTGCTTCCAAAGTGTAGGATTGTCCGACCAGGCTGCAAATCCATACACCATTTTTGCACTAATGCTAAGAAGTTTACCACCCTTAATTGTCGCCGAAACAACTGCCGAGTTTATGTATTGATTAATCGGGGAGAAATAGGGATCGTACATACCTTTGAATTGTGAATCAACAGATGGAGCGATGTTTTCGTTGATATCACTGGCAGGCTTGAAGGTGCTTTGGGTTGAATTTGAAAAATTAAATGAGTATCCTGCATATAATCTTAGATAGTCAAATTTTAAAATTGGTGCTAGGAGCCAAAAATATGTTGTATAGACTCTCTCATCTTTTCCGAAATTATTGGAAATATAAGATAACTCTGCCCTATAGTTATCGTTCGAGTTGAATTTTAATGCTCCCGTTACAAAGTTATTCATCAAAGGCTCTTCACTCCGGTAGACACTTTTAAGTGTGAACAGATAGGGAGTTCGACCTGCTGATAGCTCAATTGATATTTTTTTAAAAAGCTGTTTTGATGCCATCACTCTCCAGGTAAACTCTCTTTTATCTTTAAAATATGATGTGAGACCACCGGCCTTAAGTTCAAATATAATTTTGGCAGAGTTTAAACTTATTCTATTGGATGCCTCATACCAAAGATAATCCGATGTGCCGTTCCCGTAGCTGCTACTATAGCTCAGGTACCTTAAACTTGCTCCGGGAGAGAAAAGCCAGGAACGATAGATATTGCCTTTAATGTGATAGTTGGATAGACTCATCGGCTGATCGTCGCTATTGAACTCATAAGAACTCTCAATTACAGGTGAGCGGAATGCTTTGATCTCATCCAATAAAATCCGAACGCTACTGTTACCACTATCCCAACCCGGGATAAGCTTCAAATTTTTAATTGCAGATTGCTCCCTTCCCCCCCAGTGCTCTACCCAGGCAAGAAACTCTAAAGATTCCAGAGTTGCATTCCGACTGTTAAAATCTGCAAGTAGCCTGGCTGCTTTGCCGAACTCCCCTTTGTAAGCCATCTCTTTTGCCAAAGATACGGTATCACTGTTTGTTACCTCCTGTGTGTAAACCGGAGCTGCTAATGTAAGCAATAAAACAAAGGTCGGCAAGATCTGCCTGCAGATAAAAAATATTGTTTTCATTTGGGTTAGCCTTTACTTGAAATTATAAAATTATAAAATTAATTAATAGAAAGGTTAGATATTGTTTGTTGCTATTAATAATTTGTAATTTTGCGTAAAAATTTTGATGTACTAACTAAGTAATGTTAATATAGATATGAAAAGCCGTGAATATTATCTCGATCTTCTTAACAGAAACGTAAATAACCCAAAGATGATTGCCCACTCACTGGCATCGGAGGCTGTGTTGAGGGCACTGGCGGTAAGGCTGGGAGAGGATGAGAATTTGTGGGGCATTGCAGGGCTGTTGCACGATATAGATGTTGAGATTACAAGTTCTAACTCTAAAGAGCACTCTTTGGTTGGTGCAGATATGCTGGAGGCAGAGGGGCTGCCGCAGGAGCTTGTAGATGCCGTAAAGATGCACAATGAGATGTCAACCGGGCTGGAGCGATCTACCCGTTTCCAATATGCACTTGCTGCCGGAGAGACAGTTACCGGGCTTATATTTGCCACGGCTCTGGTGCAACCGGATAAAAAAATATCCAGCGTAAAGGTAAAATCTGTAGTTAAGAGAATGAAGGAGAAGCTTTTTGCAGCCTCTGTAAACCGCGATACAATAATGGAGTGCGAAAAAATCGGAATCCCTCTGGACCAATTTGTCGCACTCTCCATCGATGCTCTACTTCCTATAGCACCCGAACTGGGTCTTTAACCAACCCGAGCCGGGTCTTTAACCAACCCGAGCCGAGTCTTTGACCAACCGTAGCCTAGTCTTTGACCAACCGTAGCCTAGTCTTTGACCAACC
>JAUYTH010000094.1 GCA_030695165.1 Bacteroidales bacterium | reverse complement strand
GCTTTGTGATTCGGTTGGGATTCGAACCCAAGACCCACAGCTTAGAAGGCTGTTGCTCTATCCAACTGAGCTACCGAACCCCTATCCTGTTTTTAACAGGGAGTGCAAAGATATAACTATTTTTTATTTTTTCATTGCTTTGGAAATAAATTCTATCGCGAAAACAATTGATAATCCGATAATGGTGAAGATTATTGCAGAGAGGAGTTGTGGTGATGTGTTTGTAAGAGTCTCAAATTGTGAAGGCAATGAAGGGTAGTCTATCCCCTCAAATCTATCAGATGGAATTTTCCAGGGCCATACCTTAATAAGAGAACCTATCATAAATCCGGCAAGGAGAGCAATAGTCATTTTGTAATGCTTTTTTAGAAGCCAGGATAGAAAATGAGAGAAAGAGATTAGTCCAATAACTGCTCCAGCTATAAATACAAGCATAACAGGGATGTTAAACTCCTTGATGGCGTTCATCATAAATGCATATTTACCCATAAGCAGCAACATAAAACTTCCGGATATGCCGGGCAGAATCATTGCGCATATAGCGATAGCTCCACTCACAAAAATAAACCACCACGCATCTGTAGTTTCACTGGGTGAAACCAGGCATATCATTCCTGCAATAGCAACTCCGGTTACTAGTGAAAGTATATGAGGAAGACTCCATTTGTCGATCTCTCTGAGGATAAAAATTGCAGATGCAGCAATCAAACCCATAAAAAAGCTCCATAAAGGGATTGGATGGTATACAAGCAGATATTGCATTAGTCTGGCCAGAGTAAAAATACTCAATAATACTCCACTGAATACAGCTGCTAGAAAATTTCCGTTAATCTGTTTCCAGAAAGATGCTATCTCCCCTTTTAATAGTGTTTTTAAAGCGCTAAAGTCTATTGATTTAATAGAGGTTATAAGCTCTTCATAAATTCCTGTCATAAAAGCAATTGTACCTCCGGATACTCCGGGAATTACATCGGCAGCACCCATTGCCACACCTTTTAAGGAGGTGAGTAAATATCTATTCATTATTAATTTGATTTTTTCTTGATCTTGTTAATCTGTTTTGCAACTGAATCATCTCTTTTAAGAGATGGTATAAGTTCAAATAATCTGGCAAGCCATAATCCATCATAAGAGACAAGCATCTCCAGATATATTTTAAATAGCTCACTCTCTTTTGTATTATACAGACAAACAAGGTAATAGACTAAAAATTCGGGGTTCTTTGTTCTTTTGTACGAAGTTAGCAGTTCTGTTATCAGAAAAAGAAAGTCGGTTCTCTCATCTCCGATAATTTTCCTAAGACAAGCAAGAGCTTCGCTCTGTTCGTGCTTTAGCATAGATATGTAGGCAATACCGGTATTTGCATCGAGGTTTTCTGACTCAAGTTTTAGAACCATCCTAAAATATGAGGTAGCGTCGTCTAGCCTATCCTTGGCCAAATATGCATCTGCAATTCCAGTAAGAGCAAAAAGATTATCCGGTTCAATTCTAAGGAAATTCTCGAAAGTTTCAATTCCCTCATCAAATTTTCCACTGTTAACCAAAAGTATTGCCTTGTTGTATAGAACCGAGGAGTTATCCGGATTAAGTGCTATTGCATAATCAAATGCATCAGTTGCCTTAGGGATATTTGCTTCTCGAGCATATATTGTACCAATATTAAACCAAACATTGTCGTTGAATGGGTCAATATCAAGATATTTCTCGTAGTAGTATAAGCTTTTGGTCAACATATCGGACCTCTCATAACAGAAAGCAAGGTCGTTAATCAACTCATAGTTATCCGGTGCAATTATCTCTGCCCTCTCCAGAAGGTTGATGGCATTTTTGAAGCTACCTAAGTCTATATAATCTTGAGCTGCAGTAAGAAGCATATCCAGTCCCTCATTAGTTGTAAGTGAGAGAGCACTATCAATATAATTCATAGCAGATTGACTATCCCCCTTCTTTATAAAGACCCTGGCAAGTAAAAAATGGATATCGCTGTTTCCTGAATCTAATGAGAGTTGCTTGTTTAGAATTTCAAGAGCTCTATCGCTGTCACTATTTACGATTAGAACATCTGCATAGCGAATTGTCATCTCTGTGGAGTAAGGGTGTTGATTGTAACCCATAGAGGTTAGGATGTAGACTATTTCGTCATCCATCTCATCTATAAAGTTGTTTATCAGATACTCAAACTGCTCCTCTGTAAACTTCATATTCTCAAGAGTACCCTCTTCAAATGCAGATTCACATTTAGAGATGAGGTCTGAGAAATCCTCCTCTTCATCAAAGTTTAAAAAATCGTCACCAACCATTCAGACAGATTTTATAGAGGATAAATAGTGAATAATTGAGTTTAGAAAACTTCTGCTGCTATTCTCCTGAATGTTATCCAAAACAAGATCAAAAGGTGAATTTTGATAGTGCAATCTACCCACTTTAAATGAAGCTTTTGATCTTCTTGAAATGTAATCACAGGTAAAGCTATAAGAGCACGAGAAGTCAATATATAAATTAAAGATTTGTTCTGAGAACTCATCGAAATAGTTAGATTTTGGAATACCAATCGAGTTAAAATCTGTTTTGTTGAATAATATAATTCTATGATCCAGATACTCTTTTGGATATGGATGCTTGGAGTCGTTAATTGCAATTGCAGAAAACTTAATAGATCTACTGTCAATAATTTCAATCAATCTCTTGATTGTATCAAGAATATTCTCATCATTAATATTGAAGAGGAAACCCAAAGATTTCACCTCGGGAAGAGCATAATATCTAATGAACCTCTCATTATCAACTTCTTTAAGTGCCTTTTTACGGCGAGCCTCTTTAAATAACATCTCCTATTTCTTTAACCCCACAAAATTAACAAAAATCAAGCCATCGGCAACCATAAAATGATCTAAGAATATTTTTATCTTTGTAGAAATCGAAATCAGGATATGATCTTTAAAAATAACAATATTACCCTTTGTGACATCTACTCAAACAGTCTCTCTCTTTATGGAGATAGAGTTGCTTTTTCGGCTTTAAACCGGGAAAAGCTAACCTATAGCAGCTTCGGAGAGAGAGTAGAGAATGTAATTCAGATATTTAATGAAGCCGGCCTTCAAAAAGGAGACAAAATTGCAATCCTTGCCGGTAATAACCCAAACTGGCCGATAGCATACTTTGCAGCAACAACAACCGGAAGGATTGCCGTTCCAATTCTACCGGATTTCACAGCTTTTGAAATTGTAAACATACTCGAACACTCAGAATGCAAGGCTTTAATTGTCTCATCTAAACTGGAGTATAAGATTCCTACACATTTAACTGAAAAGTTGTCCCTAATAATTAAGATGGACAATTTTGAGGTTACCAAAAGGGCTGTCAACGCAGGAAACTTCTTAAGAGAAGAACCCACTCAAGAAGATGTTGCCACAATAATATATACATCCGGCACCTCCGGTGCATCAAAAGGTGTAATGCTCACTCACGCAAATCTTGTTGCGCAAACTAAGATGACAGGAGAACTCTTCCCTATATTAAAAGAGGATATCTTCCTATCAATACTACCCCTTTCACACACATATGAATGCAGTATAGGAATGCTGCTGCCATTTACTCACGGAGCCAGTGTTGTATATCTGGACGGTGCCCCTACCCCATCTATACTTATGCCTGCACTAAAAGAGGTTAAGCCAACAATTATGCTCAGTGTACCACTTATTGTTGAGAAAATCTATAAAATTAAGATCAGGCCAATATTTACAAAAAATTTGCTTTTAAGGGCTGTCTATTCAATTTGGATCTTTAGAAGATTATTTCACAAAGCGGCAGGAAAAAAGCTACTCGAAACATTTGGAGGTAACCTTAGATTTTTCGGAATCGGAGGCTCACGCTTAGATGGAGTTGTAGAGAACTTCCTTGCAGATGCCGGATTTCCTTATGCTATCGGATACGGACTAACAGAAACTTCGCCACTTCTGGCAGGAGTAATCCCCGGAAAGGTTAAGTGGCAATCTACAGGCCCGGCTCTAAATGGAGTAGAGATTAGAATAGATAATCCTAATGATAAGAAAATAGGGGAGATTGTGGTGAAGGGGCCAAATGTAATGAAGGGTTATTATAAAGATCCGGAAAGCACTATGGCCTCGTTTACAGAAGATGGCTGGTTTAGAACCAAGGATCTCGGCTATCTGGATAGAGAGGGATATCTCTATATCAAGGGACGAAAAGATAATATGATATTGAGTTCAAACGGAGAGAATATCTATCCGGAAGATATAGAAAGCATTATAAATGAATTTGATCTGGTTCTTGAATCTCTGGTTATAGAGAGAAAAGGGAAGCTTGTGGCAAAAGTTCACTTTAATTACGATGAAATTAAAGAGAGTGAGCATATCTTCGGAGAGGGATCTGCAAACCTGACAGATAAAGTAACAAAAGTAAAAAGAGATCTGCTTTTATACGTAAATGACAGAGTAAACAGATCTTCAAAACTCTCGGAAGTAGTTGAACAGCCTGTTCCTTTCGAGAAAACAGCCACTCAAAAGATCAAAAGATACCTTTACAGTTAAAAATGAGAATACCGGAGTTAAATAACGGAGCTCTGCTTCCACTTGCAGAGAGCTTCTATACAATACAGGGAGAAGGATACAATACCGGTAAGGCAGCATTTTTCATACGTCTTGGAGGGTGTGATGTAGGGTGCAGCTGGTGTGATGCAAAAGAGACCTGGAACCCTGGTCTTTACCCTCCGACACCTATTGAGAAAATTGTAGATGAGGCTGTCAAATACAAGGCAAAATCTATTGTCATAACCGGAGGAGAGCCACTTACATACCCTTTAGACAAACTATGTAATCTTCTCAAAAAAGAGAGTATGCAGATCTTTCTGGAGACATCCGGTTCTTATCCTTTAAGTGGTTTTTTTGACTGGATATGTCTCTCACCAAAAAAAAGAAAGCCCCCGGTTGGTAATATTCACCACTTAGCATCAGAACTTAAAGTTATAATTGAGAAGGAGGAGGATCTTTTTTGGGCAGAAGAGAATCGGGCTAAAGCAGCTGAGAGTACTTTGCTCTATCTTCAGCCTGAGTGGAGCAGAAGAGTAGAGATAATGCCTCTGATTGTGGAGTATGTTAAAAATAATCCAGCTTGGAGCATCTCTTTGCAAACACATAAATATATGAATATTCCTTAGCTCCCAGGCTCATCCTTTTATTTTTTTAAATAACTTTGAGCCAACAAAATTTAAAAATCAAAATTCAGGTTATGAAAAAATTTCTTTCAGGAGCAATCCTATTTATTTTTTTTGCATTAAGTGTTAGTGCTCAGGATAAAACAAAGGAGAAAGGCGGCTATCAATTTACTGTAGTTAAAGAGTTGCAGGTGACTCCTATTAAGAATCAGAGCAGGACAAGTACCTGCTGGAGCTTCTCAGCACTATCTTTCCTTGAATCAGAACTTATTCGCTTAGGTAAAGGTGAGCACAACCTTTCCGAAATGTTTATTGTCTCAAATGCATATTTTGATAAAGCAGATAAATATATTCGGACCT
>JAUYTH010000109.1 GCA_030695165.1 Bacteroidales bacterium | reverse complement strand
CCGGCGGATTAGATGTCTTTAAGGGTTTTTATACTAATTCCAAAGGAGAGGTAGACATCTCAGATTACATAGTTGCACTCTCACTTAATCAAAACAATGTTATTCAAAATTTTACATCAGGAGTAAACACATATTGGGAGACTAAAAACGATATCTATTTTGCATCGGAAGAGGTTATGGTTTATGTTAATTACCCTCCAACACTTGAATCTGACTTAAGAAAAGCAATTCTAGAGGCGCTAAAGCTTACTGTCGGCGACTATCTTAGGCATATAAATATTGTTCCCGAGATCTACGGAATGAAATACGAAAAAAGTGTAAGCTACAAATATATGCTTCAAGCTGAGAATAGCTCAAAAGAGGTTACACCGGACGGGAAAAGTGAAGTAGATATTAGTGCTCAATTATATAGATATGACCTCAACACAGAGGAGAAAAGAGAGCCACTGGCAGGGTTGCCTGTTGAGTTTGAAATAGTAGAGTACAAAGGGTATCGCGGGGGCTCACTATCTGCAACAAGCGCTCTGTCCGATAATAATGGCAGGGTATCTCTAAAGTATATCCCTCCTACCGCAGAGAACCTAAAGAGTGCAGATAAAATGGCACGATTTGCAGCCACCATAAAAATCACCAACAAAGAGCACAACATAGAAGATCTTGTTTATGTAACCTTTACAAAAGACAAAGGAAAGACAGAGGCCTACCCTGCTGCCGGTATTATCTCAGACCACGCTATTGTTCCACCCGACAAACGCTACCCGGCCCTTATAAAATTTCGTTACGAGGGAGACAACCTTGAACCCCGACGTGGTGAGAAGATTACATTTACGATAGTTGGGAAACCGGAGCACGCCACTCTCCGGGCAGTATCCGAAGGATCTGTATCACCCCAATCTGCAACAGGGCACACAATCACAGCCATAACCGACAATAATGGCTACGCAATGGTTCAATATCTGTACACCGCCGAAACCAAACCCGAAAAACCGATCACAGATATAATAGAGATAGACTCTCCAAACTCTGCAATTCCATTTACCGCCAAAGTATCTGTGGGAATGAACATTATTTTTGAGACAGTTGAAAATGGATACGAAGGAAAGGGGGTAATCAATGCCGGAGAGCTCATCCCGTTGAGGGTGAAGATAAAGGACGCCTGGAACCCCGCTCTGGATCTTATGCAGATTATGGATTACTGGGGCGCAGGCCCTCTTGAGGGCGATACCCCATTAAGGATAAAATTAGAGGTAGATAGGCTGGGCAGTGTTCCGGACTATCTTCTGGACCACCTTCAAATAGAGCGCTACCCAATTGAGCAGCCATTTATGGAGAGTATGAGGGTGCGCACATTTGCAGGTAAGGATGAGGCAGATAAGGGTCAGATGAATATGTTGTGGATGTCACAGGCATCTACCCTCAGCTACCAGGGATACCCTTGTATCAGACCTCAAATAGCCGGGACCAGCTACTACGAAGTGAGAGTCACACTGATAGACAACAATGGAGAGCCCGTATTCCCGGTAAACCATCCGGCTTCAAAAGCATTTCTAACCATAACAACCGGGGTGGATGCAGACCTATTCAAGATCTTCATCAACCTTAACCCTTTTGGGCCTCACAGCACCTATACCCAGGCCCTTAGAGAGGCTCTCGGGTACAAATACGGAACAGTGGTCTCTATTGTGGACGCTCTGGATGCAATAAACCGAGGAGACACAGAGGGGCTCTATAAACTTCTCTTCTCGGAGATAAAGGGGGCCCTGCTGGATAAAGTGAAAACTATAGGGAGCAACTCCGAGGAGATGGTAGATGCCTATGCAAAAATTGCTTTTAGTGAGAAGATTATGTACGATATTATGCGCGATGAAACCGGGCCGATAGCAAAATTTGATGAGGCAATCTTCAATAAATTAAAAGAGGTATTCAACTCCAGTCCCGGGCAGATAGTCATATTAAAGGGCGACG
>JAUYTH010000093.1 GCA_030695165.1 Bacteroidales bacterium | reverse complement strand
AATCTATAGTACGCTTGGTATCCGGATTAAACGAGGAGATCATTAGAAAGATATCTGCAGTTGCAGAGCTCTCGCTGTCGGTATCTGAGGAGTATTTAATACAGTGATCTACAGTATCCTGTTGTGCCTGTAAAATTTTACCGGGCAGCAGGATAAAAAGGGCAATAACTGCCGGCCACTTTAACAGAAGAGCAGATATAGAGCTGATTGGAGAAAGTATTGTTCTAAAGAGAATTTTACTCATAACCGTAAAGTTAAATAAAATTCTTTTACTTTATTCTTTCAACTTGCGACCTTTAGATAATGAAAAGGTTATAAGGGATATGGCACCACATATAATCATTGTGAGAGCCTGTGACTCGTGGGAAATTGTAGCAAATACCACTCCGGTAGTCTGAGCTATTCCGTAAATGGATGCAAGTGCCAGAGAGATAATAAAGTGATAGGCACCTATACCACCCTGAACAGGAATGACCCAACCAAATCCTCCGATTACTGTAAGGAAGAGAGCATCTACTGCAGTGAGCCCCTCTACGGCAGGGAATGCGAGAATTGTTGTGTAGCTCATAAGCCAGTAGCAGATCCAAATAGTGGCAGTGTAAAAGAGAAACATCCACTTCTGAGGCATTCGAAATCCGGACATTACTCCGGAGATGACACCTTTTGCAATATCTGTGATTCTTCGAAATATCGGGTGCCTCTCACGAAAACGGTAGATGATATAGAGAAAAACAACAAAAGAGACAATAAGTGCACCAGCCACCCAGGCCATATTTGCCGAGAGCTTATTATCCAGACTCCCCACAATCTCTCTGTTTATAAAATTGCCGAATTTTTTCCATTCAAGAACTATTACGGCCAGAGTTACGGCAGCCAGAGAGAGAAGGTCTACGCTCCTCTCCAGCACAACGGTTCCGGCTACGGTTTCAAATGGTAACCCTGTCTTTTTTGTAATAACGCCGCATCTGGCAAACTCCCCTGCACGAGGCACTGCAAAATTTGTTATGTACCCGATATTGACCCCGTCCCAGGCATCTCTCCTCTTTATTTTAAAACCTAGGGGCATCATAATCAGTCTCCATCTTAAAGCACGAAGCCAAAACACTAATATGCTCACCATCATAGATAGTGCAATCCATCTGAAGTCGGTACTAAGGAGACCAGCTTTAAAATCGCTCCAGTGTACCCCCTTGAAGGATACCCAGAGTAAAACGCCGGCTACCGCTAAAAGAATAAAATACTTCAGGGCAGAGTAAACTCTTTTTAAGATGGATCTGTTTTGCATTAAACAAGTTTATTGGTATTTGAATCCGGGAAGATGACCGAGGGTTTAAACCCGGCAGCCTCTTCGGGGCTCATCAATGCATATGCCATTATTATAACAAGATCTCCGGGAGAAAATTTATGAGCTGCGGCACCGTTGATTCCTATTTTACCACTTCCTCTCACTCCGTTTATAACATAAGTCTCAATTCTCTCTCCGTTATTTATGTTTACAATAGAGACCTTCTCATTTGGGAAAAGCCCTGCCGCCTCTATAAGATCCTGGTCAATTGTTACACTGCCAATGTAATTAAGATTAGCCTCAGTTACACGGGCTCTGTGAATTTTGGACTTCATTATCTCCAATTGCATCTCTCTTCAGTTTTATAATGTCTGCTTCAATTTAATATTGTCTATTAGTCTCACCGGATCTACCTTTACAGCAACACATAACTGTATATCCCTTGCATCCTCCCAACTTTGAACAAGCTGTAAAGTTAGGGAATTTACAACTTCTGCATACTCTGTTTTCAATAATGGATGCGAATTTATCTCCTCCTCTACCCAACGAGAGAGCATCACCGGGGTGATAACCTCTTTACTGCCGGGCAAAATCTGTGCCGATGCTATCTCCTTTGCCCTTTTAAGTGTGTTGTAAATATGGGGAGCAGCCTCTCTCTGTTCTGGAGTAAGAAGGGCATTCCTTGAACTCATTGCAAGACCGTCGCTCTCCCTTACTGTAGGACAGGATATTATCTCAATCGGGTAGTTTAGCTCCCCGGTAAAAAATCGTATAATGGAGAGCTGTTGGAAATCTTTCTCTCCAAAAAAGGCGTATGTCGGTTTTACTATGTCAAAAAGAAGAGTCACCACTTGAGCAACACCCTCAAAATGACCGGGCCTGCGGGGCCCCTCTCCGGTTGCGTCGAGCCCTCCAAGAGATATGCTTCTGTTATCGTTTCCGGGATAGATATCCTCTACAGAGGGGATAAATACTAATGAGGCTCCTGCCTCCTTAAGCTTCCTGCAATCCTCTTCAACAGTGCGGGGATACCTTGCCAGGTCGTTCGGGTTGTTGAACTGTGTCGGGTTTACAAAGATGCTCACTATTACACTGTCCGAAACGGTGAGAGCCTTCTCTACCAGAGAGATATGTCCTTGGTGCAGAGCCCCCATTGTGGGCACAAAGCCAATCTTGTAATTATTTGGAATTAAAGATAGTGCTTGTTGAAAATCGGCCAGTGAGTAACAGATTGTCATCTATTTAAAATTTTTGCAAACCTACAAAAAAATATGAACTTTGTGCCTATGAAAAAGTTCAAGAGCATTGGAATATTAGGAGGGATGGGGCCAGAAGCCACTCTGCACCTCTTTAACCTTATAATAAAAAACACTCCGGCCTCCAAAGATCAGGATCATATTCCGGTAATAATATACAACAATCCTCTCATTCCGGACAGGACTATGCATATAGTTTATAATGAGGAGTCTCCACTTGAATTGCTCATTGAAGGTGCTCAGCGGTTAGAGAGGGCCGGGGCAGATATGATTCTGATAGCCTGCAATACGGCACACTACTATATTAAAGATATTGAGCCATTTATTTCAATTCCGGTTATGGATATGATAGCTCTTACCTCGCTATACATATCCGCCAGAAGAGATATAAATGTTTCCGGTAGTATTAAGGCCGGAATATTGGCCACGACCGGAACCATAAATACATCCCTCTACCAGAGCAGCCTTATCGAGCATAATATTGAACCACTAATACCCACCCCTCTGGAGCAACAGGAGTTGGTTATGGAGGCTGTTTACGGTAAAAAAGGAATCAAAGCAGGGTATAAAAGAGTGCCTAAGCAGCTTATTATAAAGGCTGCAAGGCTTCTTATAGAGCGTGGGGCAGATGTTATTATTGCAGGCTGTACAGAGATTCCTATTGTGCTAAGGGGGTCAGATATTGAGGCTGAGTTGGTTAACTCTATGGGTGTGCTTGCAAAAGAGGCAGTTAAAAAAGCAAAAATAATTTAATTATATTAATCGTGAAATCAATTTTAGGAATAGGTAACGCCCTTACAGATATACTTGCGGTACTGGAGGATGACTCATTGCTGGATTTTTACCATCTGCCAAAGGGGAGTATGCAGCACGTAGACCGGGAGACCGGAGAGAAGATATGGCAAACACTAAAACCGATGGGTGTGCAGTATGTTGCAGGTGGCTCTGCCGCAAATACAATAACTGCAACTGCCGTTCTTGGTATGCCCTCTACTTTCATAGGCAAGGTGGGTGACGACGAGCTGGGTTCGCTTTTTAAATCCGATCTGGCACGTAACGGGATTAAATCTACACTTCTAAAAGGGACAGCAGCCTCCGGAAGAGCGATGGTATTTATCACAGCACCAAATGCAGAGAGGACCTTTGCAGTCTATCTTGGAGCAGCTATAGAACTTGGCCCCGAGGATCTAACACCGGAGCAGTTTCAGGGGTTTGACTATTTTCATATTGAGGGTTATCTTGTCCAAAATCAGGATCTGGTGCGCAGAGCTGTGGAGCTGGCCAGAGAAGCAGGAATGATAATTTCAATAGATATGGCAAGCTATAATGTGGTTGAGAGTAACGATGCCTTCCTGCACGATATCATTGCAAAGTATGTAGATATAGTATTTGCTAACGAAACAGAAGCTCAGGTTTTTGCAAAGAAGCCTCCTCGTGAGGCTCTTGACGAAATTGCTAAAATCTGTGATATTGCTATTGTAAAAATCGGCAAAGATGGCTCAATGATCAAAAGCGGAGATGAGTACCACTACATAGAGGCTTGGCCGGCAGATACAATAGATGCTACCGGTGCAGGTGATATCTACGCAGCCGGATTTCTCTTTGCCCACGCACACGGTCTCTCATTAAAAGAGTGTGGCGATGTAGGTTCAATAGTGGCGGCAAAAGTTGTTGAGGTTATAGGCCCAAAAATCGATATCCCCCGCTGGAAACTGGCAAAACAGGAGATAAGGGATCATACAGGGCTTTTAAAGTAGGAGATAGAGAGGGGTTGATAATTTTTAGAACAACCCGTACAGCTGTGCATCAATGCGGTCAATAACCAGACTAAGATCTTCCGGCTTGTCTTCATATTTCACATCATCTACATCTACAATAAGTATCTTCCCGTCTTTATACTCAGATATCCACTTCTCATACCTTTCGTTTAAACCGGAGAGGTAGTCAATACGGATTCCACTTTCGTAGTCACGCCCCCTTTTGTGAATCTGGGAGACCAGGTTTGGGATAGAGGACCTGAGGTAGATGAGAAGGTCCGGCCCCTTGACAAGCGAGAGCATCAGGTTAAAGAGTGAGTTGTAGTTCTCAAAATCACGAGTACTCATAAGCCCCATACTGTGCAGATTTGGTGCAAATATTCTGGCATCTTCGTATATAGTCCTGTCCTGAATGACACTACTGCTCTCTCTCTGGATATCCACAATACCTTTAAACCGCTCCTTAAGAAAATAGATCTGCAGGTTAAAGCTCCACCTCTGCATATCGTTATAAAAATCTGTGAGGTAGGGGTTATTCTCCACCTCTTCGTATTTGGCTTCCCAGTTATAATGTTTTGAAAGTAATTTTGTTAGAGTGGTCTTTCCACTTCCTATATTTCCTGCTATTGCGATATGCATAATATTAATTTTTTGAAGCGATACAAGCATCTGCTCTCTGCAAAATTACTAAAAGATTTTCTTAATTTTGCCACATGTTAGACACTTTACAACACAAAGGACGGCGTAAACAGCTTTTAGCACAACTTTCGGCCAAATTCGATTTCGACCCCAAGGTTATTGATGCAATGTACAAGGTTCCCAGGCATATTTTTGTCGAATATGGACTTGACCACCTTGCATATCTGGATAAACCGCTGCCTATCGGAGCAAAGCAGACAATATCACAACCCTACACTGTGGCGATGCAGACCCATCTGCTTAACGAAAAGGTCAACAAGTTCGACAAAGTACTGGAGATTGGTACAGGATGTGCATACCAGACAGCAGTTCTTGCACAGATGGGAATGAGGGTATACAGTGTAGAGAGACAACGCTCCCTATATATGTTGGGTCAGAAAAATCTAACACGGCTCGAGTATCACACTCCGCTGCTCTTCTTTGGAGATGGATTTGCCGGATTACCCCAGTTTGCCCCCTTCAAAGGAATTTTAATAACCTGCGGAGCTCCCGAGATTCCTAACGAGTTGTTAAGGCAGCTTGCAATCGGTGGGAGAATGGTGATACCCATAGGGACCGGAACCCAGAGAATGGTTGTAATTGACAGGGTTTCAGAAAAAGATTTTACCAGAAGTGAACACGGAGACTATAAATTTGTTCCGATGTTAAGCGGGACAGAAGATTAAAACGATTAAAACATATATTAGATGATACAGATTAAAACCTTTTATTTTAACGATTTGAGAGAGTGCACCTATCTTTTATGGGACCAGACCAAGGAGTGTGTTATTGTAGACCCGGGATGCTACAGTGCAAATGAGAAGGAGAGGCTGGAGAAATTCATTACCGAAGAGGGTTTGAAACCGGTTATGCTCCTCAATACCCACGGA
>JAUYTH010000085.1 GCA_030695165.1 Bacteroidales bacterium | reverse complement strand
AGTTCACCATATGTCTTAACCCTTCCGGAGTTCAACCGACTAACCGATTTGAGCGATAAAAAACTAGTATACAAAAACAGGGAGATTAAAAGTGTTGCCTATATCTACTGTGTAGGAAGCAGACAATCCAAGGGAGAGAACAGATACTGCTCGAGAGGTTGCTGCACATCTGCAATATTCAGTTCAATTAATATTAAGGAGAAGTATAAAGATATAACCTCATACCATCTCTATCGCGATATCAGAACTTATGGTAAACAGGAGATTCTTTACGAGAAGTCATCCAATCTAGGAGATATCTACATTAAATTTGAGGAGAAGGAGCCGCCTGTTGTTGAGTTTAACGGCAAAAGCAATATAATTAAGGTAAAAGACTACCTAAGTGCAAAGATGGAGCTTGAGATAGAGGCAGATATGGTAGTTCTGGTAACAGGAATGGTCTCCCGCAAAGAGAGCGTTCAAATCTCGGAAAAGTTCAAAATCCCAATTGGAAGCGACAGGTTTTTTAATGAGATACACCCTAAACTTAAACCGGTAGAGACGGTAATCAAAGGAGTATATATAGGGGGGTGCTGCCAGGGGCCTAAAAACATAAGCGAATCTGTTCAATCTTCACTCTCTGCGGCAGCAAAGATTAATGCATTGCTCAAAAGCGGAACTATTTCGATAGATCCGGTAATAGCTGTGATAGATGAAAATGTTTGTACCTGGTGTGGCAAGTGTGAGAAAGTTTGTGACTACTCTGCAATTAAAGAGATTGAAAAAGATGGTAAGAGAGTGGCTATGGTAAACAGAGCTATCTGCACCGGTTGCGGTATCTGTGCTCCTGTATGCCCTGCCAATGCAATTGAGATTGCACAGTTTACAGATCTTGAGATAGAGTCTATGATGGACGGATTTATGCAAAAAATTGAGCTGGAGGTTAAGGAGGAGACAACAGAGGTTCAACAGGAGAGTGAGAGTGCTAAGATGAAAGAGTATCCGCAACTTTGGAAAGATATAATTCAAAACATAGGCGAGAGTAAAAAGACAATACCTCAGCTATCTGAGGAGCTCTCCTGCAAAAGTGAGATAGTAACCTACAATCTTATGACAATGAATAAGTACGGCATTGTTGCAGCAGAGGGTATGGATGAAGATGAAGCTTACTACTATTACAAAGTTAAAAATCGTTAAGATGGCAAGAGTAAATCCAAAATTTTCGGCTGAGATAAAAAAATATGGAGCAGATGATTTTAATGCCTGTTTCAATTGCGGAACCTGCACAGCAACTTGCTCAGTATCCGATGAAAAAAGCTCATTCCCACGCGAGATGGTTAGATACAGTGCACTAGGACTGGAGAGTGAGATCACATCGTCTCTAAAACCCTGGCAATGTTACTACTGCGGTGAGTGTTCAACTGATTGCCCCCGAAAGGCCAACCCCGGTGAACTGATGATGTCACTTAGAAGGTGGCTTACTGCAAAATATGACTGGACAGGGCTATCGGGCATCCTCTATAAATCTTTTGCGGCACTGCTTATATTTATGATTTTTGTTGCAGCGGGGGTGGTTGCTGTCGCTTTTACAAAAGACTTTAACCTCAATGAGATTATCCATTTCGGACACTACTTTGAGATGTACGCAATTGCCGGAGTTTTCGCTCTTATTCTGCTTCCAAATATTATACGGATGTGGTATTTTACAGTTATAAAAACGGGCAAAAAGGTCACTTTAAAACGCTATATCACTTCAATGGCAGATCTCATTATCCATATGTTTACCCAAAAGAGAGCGCTTGGCTGTGATGACAGCCAAACCAGATGGTTTGCCCACTTTGTATTGGTTATCGGATACCTCACTCTTCTCTTTACCACTGTGTTTTTGGACTGGTTCTCATCTACAACCATCCTTATAGTTGTTTTGGGGTATGTGGTAAGTGCAGTCGTTTTTGTCGTAACCTTCTTCTTTGTGCTAAGCAGAGTAAAGAGAAAAACAGAGGTCACAAAACACTCCCGCCCTTCGGACTGGATGTTTGTAGCCTGGCTTTTTCTTATGGGAGTAACTGCATTTGGTGTGAGACTCTTTATAGATATGGATATTCTTGAGATGAACCTTTGGCTCTACCTGCTCCATTTGATAATTCTGGCTCAATGGGCACTCATAATTGTACCTTTCGGAAAGTGGACACATTTTCTCTACAGATCGTTTGCCATCTATTTTGAAAAACTTCTGGAAGGAAAAAAATAGTTGTAGATTTGCACATCAGTAAATTTATCAAAATCCGAGGTGCTTAAGAACATTGCAGATTTTCTGCTCAATGCAGATCCCTTCTCGATTGAGATGATTACAATTCTCGTGACTACCGGATTTGTGGTCGGCTTCATAAACACATTGGCAGGTATGGCATCTGCACTCTCTTATGGTCTCTTTATGGCTATGGGAATGCCTATCAATATTGCAAACGGCACAACCAGATTCGGCATCTTTTCTCAATTCTTAGTCAACTCTATACTTTTTAAAAAGAGGGGATTACTGGATATAAAGCTGGCTGTAAAAGTTGGAATTCCAATAACTGCAGGGTCACTGATTGGAGCATATTTTGCCGCAATGGTTAACCCCAAAGTGATGGAGGTTGTTATGGGAGTTATGCTGCCGATACTGGCAGCTTTGCTGCTATACAACCAGAGCAGAGGTGGAGTGATAAAAAAGGTGGCAGAAGAGAGCATCAAGAAGAGATTCGGCCCTTTTCACTTCGTGGCTTTTATTATTATTGGAGTTTATGGAGGGTTTACTCACGCCGGAGTGGGGATACTTATACTATTCGGTTCAATATATCTGCTTGGACTGGATATGTTACGCTCTAACGGTATAAAGCAGTTTGCAGTACTAATGTACACCCCTCTTGCGCTTGGTATATTTATATGGCATGGTCAGGTTAATTGGCCGGTAGCACTTATCTATGCAATCGGGAATGTTACCGGAGGGGTGATTGCTTCAAGAATGGCGTTTAAATGGGGTGTCAAGATAATCAACTACGTAGTTGCTTTAGCCGTTTTTGGAATGTCGTTCTGGCTAATCTATAAACAATTCATTTAGGAGTGTTTTGTAATTTCCATCAATATAAAGAAGATATATTGTAGATTGGATTTTTAATGTTAAAATTGTGAGCCAATCAATTTTTTCTAAAATGAGTCAAAATAGCATTAAAGAGGTAGTTGTTGTTATCCCGATATATACAGATGAACTCTCATTTGATGAACTTCATTCACTCTCTCAGGCAATGAAGATTCTTGGCAGCTACCCAATTATAATTGTGAAACCAAGTTCACTTACCCCGGATAAATTAAAGAATCTACACCCTGAATTACAATTTAAATCATTTCCAAATCATTATTTTAATGGCATAAAAGCATACAATACCTTAATGCTCTCTACACAATTTTATAAGGAGTTTTTGGATTATGAATATCTTCTCATTTATCAGTTGGATGCATATGTATTCCGGGATGATCTTATAAAGTGGTGCAGACAGGGATACGACTATATAGGTGGTCCCTGGATTAAAAGGGAGGTATACAACTATCCTTTTGTCAGCTCCTATATGAAATTTGAACGCTGGGTTAATTCTAAGCTTAAACGACCCGACAGACAAAAACTATATAATAAGGTTGGGAATGGAGGTTTTTCGCTCAGAAAAGTGAATAGTCATTACAATGCCTTAGTTCACTGTAAAGAGATTGCATCCGGTTATATAGAGAAAAAGCAGTACCATCTTTATAACGAAGATGTCTTCTGGTCAGTTGAGGTCAATAACTGGCTCGATGTACCTTTCAGATATCCAGATTACTTGACCGCTCTGGAATTCTCTTTTGATAAGCATCCACAGTATTGTTATAAACTCACAGGAAACAGACTCCCATTTGGGTGTCATTGCTGGAACAAAAAACACGTAATTGGGTTCTGGCGCAAGTTCATTTTGCCCGACGGTGATCAAAATTTATAAAAAATTTGTCACTTTTCATATTTTGATTATATTTGAGGCTGGTAATAATTAACAGTAATAATATTTTCCAATGAAAAACATCTTAATACTCGGTGCCGGAACTGCAGGAACATTGATGGCTAATAAGTTGAGAAAGAAACTCAACAAAAAAGAGTGGAATATAACAATTGTAGATGAGGATAAAACTCACTATTATCAACCTGGATTCCTTTTTATTCCTTTTGGAATTTACGATGAAAAGGATGTAATCAAGCCTAAATCAAAATTTATTCCAAAAGGGGTAGATTTAATATTTTCCAAAATTGAAAAAATTATACCAACAGAGAATAGAGTAACTCTTCAAGATAGCAATATCGACTTAAAGTATGATTTTCTAATAATTGCAACAGGAACCCGCATTGCACCGGAAGAGACACCTGGGTTACAAGGTGAGTTGTGGTATAAAGATATTTTTGATTTTTACACAGTAGAGGGTGCAGTTGCCCTAGGAGAGCGAATCAAAAGTTTTAACGGTGGGAGAATGATTGTAAATATTACTGAACTTCCATTCAAATGTCCTGTTGCTCCTCTTGAGTTTGTCTTTCTTGCTGACACATACTTTAAGAAGAGAGGTATAAGAGATAAAGTTGACATTACATTAGTTACTCCTCTTCCCGGAGCATTTACAAAACCAATTGCAACAAAGATGCTTAGCGGGCTAATGGTTGAGAAGAACATTAACCTTATAACAGATTATAACATAAGTGAGGTAGATAATGCCGGTAAGAGAATATTGGATTACGCAGGAAAAGCTGTAGATTTTGATATTTTGGTAACTATTCCAACCAATAAAGGTGCAGATATGATAGAGAGGAGCGGAATGGGAGATGATCTCAATTTTGTACCGACAGATAAGCACACTCTTCAGGCAATTGGTTATGAAAATATATTTGTCCTGGGAGATGCAGCAAATCTACCTACATCCAAGGCAGGTTCTGTTGCTCACTTTGCAGGAGATTTCCTTGAAGCAAATCTATTAAGCTTAATTAAAGGGTCCCCTATGACAGCAAAGTTTGATGGTCACGCCAACTGCTACATTGTTACTTCAGATAAAAAAGGTACTCTGATAGATTTTAATTATGACACAGAGCCACTTCCGGGCAGATACCCTTACTTTATAGGTCCCTTTGGTCTGCTTAAAAATACTCGTTTAAACTATTTCGGAAAACTATTTTTTAAATGGATGTACTGGAATCTTCTCATAAAAGGGCACGATTTACCTGTAACATCTCATATGTCGATGTGTTGCAAAGAGGTTCCAAAAGAGAAAAAATAATTAAATAACAACAAATATTTAAAACCAAAAATTATGGCACAAAAAGAATTTGCAGGTCAATTGATTGATGTTAATGAAGAGGGATACTTCACAAATCCTCAGCAATGGAACAGGGAAGTTGCTGCCGCTGTTGCAAAAGAGGAGGGTCTGGATCTTACAGATAACCACTATGCAATACTTGAATTTTTAAGGAATAGGTATAACTCAGGAGAGGCACTCTCAATTCGCTCAATCAACAAATCCGGGATTGTTGATGTAAAAGAGTTTTACTCTCTCTTTCCGGGAGCTCCTCTTAAAAAATCTACGAAAATCGCCGGGATTCCTAAACCAAGCAGTTGCATTTAGTAACTGAGCAAAATAGAGTTCTTTATTATTTACTGATATTGAAAAAAATAAAAAAATGACAAATTCCAAAGATTTCCCGATAAAAAAAGTTTGCATTATATGTGCAAAGGGAACAATAGAAGATGTTTATGCAGCACTGGTTATGACAAATGGTGCTGTTATGGAAGGAATACAGGCAAGACTCTTTTTCACATTTTTCGGTCTGGATGCAATTACAAAATCTCAGATGAAAAAACTCAAAACTTCTACTGTTGGTAATCCTGCATTACGGATGCCCGGAAACATCCCTTTTCCTACTCTCTTGGGTGCATTGCCTGGAGTTGAGGCAGGTGTCTCTGCTATGATGAAAAGTCAAATGGAGAAACTTGACATTCCTCCTGTAGAGGAGTTTATGGATCTTATCACCGCAGGAGGCGGGGAGATTTATGCTTGTAAACTGGCAATGGATATGTTTAAACTCACAAAAGAGGACCTTTGTGAATATGTGAGTGGTGTGCTTACAATTGGTGAGTTTTACGAAATGGCGGCAGGTGAAGGAACTCAGATTATATTTACTTAACAACAGTAATCTCTTCTGAATCTTCGTACTTTTTCATAAGTCTCTTAAGTTCTCTTAAGAGACTTTTTGTTACATTTTTATAGCCGGGATTATCAAAGACATTGTTAAGCTCTTTCGGGTCTTCCTTAAGGTCGTACAGCTCCCAGGCATCAATATCGTGACCGTAAAACTTAATCAGTTTATATCTGCTATCTCTCACTCCATAGTGGCGCCTTACCGCGTGCTCTGCAGGGTATTCGAAATAGTGATAATAGATAGATTTTCTCCAATCCCTAGGTTTTTCTCCTCTCAAAAGGGGGACAAACGACTCTCCCTGAATATCCCCGGGAACCTCTACACCGGCAAGTTCCAGAATAGTAGGTGCATAATCTATGTTCTGCACAAACAGATCTACATCTCCTCTCTTTGAAAAATCTCCTCTTCCCGTTGGGAGTTGAACTACCAAAGGTGTTCTAAGAGACTCTTCATACATAAACCTCTTATCAAACCATCCGTGCTCACCCATATAGAAACCTTGGTCGGATGTGTAGATCACTATTGTGTTTTCGAGCAGATTGTTCTCTTTGAGATACTCCATAACCCTGCCGATATTGTCGTCTACAGATCTTATACATTTTAGATAATCCTTCATATATCGCTGATATTTCCACTCTGCAAGCTCTCTCCCTTTTAGGTTTCTCATTTTAAAATCTTTAAGAACAGAGTCGTATACTCTGTTCCAGGCAAACCTTTGCGTTGAATCTAACCTCCTCAGTGCGAAGGTAAGGTTCTCTTTAAGGCGAGTTTGAATATCCTGCGAGTCTAACTTCAGGTCAAAAGCGAAATCCATCTCATCTCCGGCTATACTCATCTCCTGAGCAGCTGCTGCAGGACGCCCTTTATAGTCGTCGTAAAAAGTTTCCGGCAGAGGAAAGGTCACATCTTCGAAAAGATCTATCTCTCCTGTATCAGGCATCCAGTTACGGTGTGGTGCTTTATGGTGAATCACCAGACAAAATGGCCTCTCTCTGTCTCGCTCATTCTCCATCCAATCAAGGGTAAGGTCTGTTATAACAGTTGTGCTGTAACCTTTGTGGGTAACCCTACCCGTGGGAGTGATAAAGATTGGGTCATAATATTGCCCCTGCCCCACCAGAATCTCCCATTTATCAAACCCGGACGGTTCGCTTTTAAGATGCCACTTTCCAAATATAGCAGTTTGATAACCTGCATTTTGTAATAACTTTGGGAAAGTAACCTGGGTGCTGTCAAAACGGGTTGCATTTGTTGTCATTCCATTCTTATGAGAGAACTTGCCGGTTAACATACAGGCTCTGCTGGGTCCCGATATTGAGTTGGCAACAAAGCTGTTGGTAAATCTCACTCCGTTTGCGGCAATCCCATCTATATTGGGTGTTCGGATAAAACGATTGTCGTAGCAACTTATGGTTTGGTAAGAGTGGTCATCCGACATTATGTAGACAATGTTGAGAGGCTTAATATCTCCCTTGCGAGGTTCGCTTGCGTTTTGATTTTTGCCCCCCTGTGCTAAGAGCGGGTTACACCCAACAGAGGCAACAAAGAGCCATATGAGATTTGATCTGTTAGTGTTTTGTGTAATTAACTGTATCATAATTGAATGAAAATTCTATTTCATTAAAACTATTAGAGTTCAATTTTTATATATCTGATTATGTGACTGTTTCACAAAACTCTAACAGTTAAAGTTAAAAAAAAATGGTTAGATTTGTATATGGAAAAGCAAAAAATAGTAATACACTGGTTTCGAAGAGATTTAAGGCTCAACGACAATGCAGCACTTTACCAGGCTTTGAGCAGCGGGTTTGCTGTTATTCCACTGTTCATTTTTGATACCCAAATTCTGGATAGAATCAAATCCCAAACCCAAGCCGGCTCTGAAATTATGTCATTTAAAGAGAGAGATTCAATCATAGCCGGGAGAGAAGACAGAAGAGTCGATTTCATTCACAGAGCTCTTTCGGCCATCCAGCAGACTCTCTCCCTCAAAGGCTCTTCGCTTTTAACCTCATATGGTAACCCGACCGAGGTTTTCAAACAACTGCTATCCCTTTTTTCTATCGTAACAGTATACTTTAATGAAGATTACGAACCTTATGCCATTGACAGGGACAACTCTGTAGAGAATCTTCTCAAACAGGCGGGGGCTAAATTAGTGAGGGTTAAAGATCAGGTGATTTTCGAAAAGGGTGAGATTCTTAAGCCGAACGGCTCTCCATATACAGTGTTTACCCCCTATTCAAAACGCTGGACAGAGGCTTTGATTAAAACCAAAGATGAGGCGCTAAGATCTTACCCGAGCGGCAATTATATCAATCGTTTTATATCTGCAGAAACTCTTCAAAATATACTTAAGGAGAATAGAATGGCAAATCGCAGGGTTGTAGATAGCTTAGCTGCGCCTTATGCAGGGCTTCTCTCTCTGGAGCAGATTGGGTTTAAAAAGAGCGACCCGGAGCTTTCGGGAGTAGTGTTGCCGTGGAAAAACGGCTTCTCCCCACAAGGGTATGCTCAACAACTTGTAAACAGTGAATTGATCTCATCATACCATCTTACCCGCAACACTCCATCTTTAAAGGGAACCTCACTTTTAAGTACACATCTTAGATTTGGTACCGTGAGTACAAGAGAGCTGGTTGCAACAGCCCTAGAGGTTAACAAAGTTTGGCTTAACGAATTGATATGGAGAGAGTTTTTTAAGATGATTCTGTTTCATTTTCCGTATGTTACAGACGCTCCGTTTAAGAGAAAATACCGTTTCATTCAGTGGAGAAACGACGCTGCAGAGCTAGAGAGATGGTGCAGCGGAACTACAGGCTACCCTATTGTGGATGCCGGAATGAGGGAGTTAAACCAAACCGGACTGATGCACAACAGAGTTAGAATGATAACAGCCTCATTTCTGGTTAAACATCTGCTTATAGACTGGAGAGTAGGTGAGGCGTACTTTGCTCAGAAACTTCTGGACTACGATCTCTCCTCAAATAACGGAAACTGGCAGTGGGCTGCCGGTTGCGGATGTGATGCTGCCCCCTAATTCAGGATATTCAACCCCTGGGAGCAGACAAAAAAATTTGACCCGCAAATGCTCTATATTCACAGATGGGTTCCGGAGTTGAATTCAGGCACAGATGGCAGCATTATTTATCCCGAGCCGGTTATTGAACACAAAAAAGCCCGCGAACGGGCTTTAATGGTCTACAAAAATGGACTTATGGAACGATAGTTACATCTTATCGTTCGACCCCAGTACATTTAATATTTTGTGTTTGTATAGTTGCTTAAGAGATTCCCGGGCAGGTCCCAGATATTTACGCGGGTCAAACTCTTCGGGTGACTCTGCAAATACCTTTCTTATTGCAGCTGTCATAGCCAGCCTTCCATCCGAATCTATATTAATTTTACAAACTGCACTGGCTGCTGCTTTACGAAGCTGATCTTCCGGAATGCCAATTGAATCTTTTAGTTTACCGCCATATTTGTTAATCTCCTCAACTATCTCCTGAGGAACACTGGAAGCTCCGTGAAGAACAATAGGGAATCCCGGTATCCGTTTCTCTATCTCCTGAAGAATATCAAGCCTTATCTCCGGATTCTGACCCGGTTTAAATTTAAAAGCTCCGTGGGATGTACCTATTGAGATTGCCAGTGAGTCTACCCCTGTACGTTTAACGAACTCCTCAACCTCTTCCGGTTGTGTATATGTATGGTGCTCGGCAGATACTTCGTCTTCAACTCCCGCAAGAACTCCAAGCTCTCCCTCAACAGTCACTCCGTGTGCGTGTGCATACTCAACAACCTGTTTGGTAAGCTCTATGTTTTTATCGAAACTGTGGTGAGAACCATCTATCATTACAGATGAGAATCCCATATCGATACACGATTTGCAAAGCTCAAAAGTATCTCCGTGGTCCAGGTGAAGTACAATCGGAATATTGGCACCAAGCTCTTTGGCATACTCAACAGCACCCTGGGCAAGATAGCGGAGAAGTGTCTGATTTGCATATTTTCTTGCTCCGCTAGAAACCTGCATAATAACCGGAGACTTCGTCTCAACACAGGCAGCAACGATAGCCTGCATCTGTTCCAGGTTATTAAAATTGAAAGCCGGAATAGCATATCCCCCCTTCACAGCCTTTGCAAATAACTCTTTTGAGTTAACAAGGCCCAACTCTTTGTATGAAATCATAATCTGTTATTTTTAATCTGACCACAAAAATAGCAACAAATTTTAACAAAAAAGGATAACTTTGTACAAATTGCACAGCTATGAAATCACACCTGCTTCAGGATAGTACCTGGAAAGAGATGGAGAAAGCCAAAATAAAAGTGGCATTGCTTCCCTGGGGAGCGACAGAGGCTCACAACTACCACCTGCCATATGGAACCGACACAATTCTCTCTGAGAGAGTAGCTTCAAATGCTGCAGAGCTGGCTAACAGAAGTGGTGCCGGAGTGATAGTACTCCCATCAATTGCGTATGGAGTAAATTCCGGACAGATTGAGGTTAAGTTATGTATGAATATCAACCCCTCCACTCAGATGTCAATACTGAGCGATATCCTTTTTGTATTGGAGTCGCACAACATAGATAAACTTATAATAGTTAACGGACACGGTGGAAACGCTTTCCAGCCTATAATCCGGGAGCTCTCCCTGGAGTATCCGGATATTATTATGTGTTCGGTTAACTGGTGGAAAATCTGCAATGAGAACGATTTTTTTGACCAGCCCGGCGACCACGCAGGAGAGCTTGAGACCTCTTGTATGCAGTCAATAGCCCCTTCTCTGGTCTCACCTTTAAATGTTGCGGGTGAAGGGAGAGAGCGTCAATTGAAAATTCGCGGGTTTCGGGAGAAGTGGGTATGGACTCCAAGGAGATGGGTATATATAAGTGAAGATACAGGAGTTGGAAACCCGGCTGCATCTACACCCGAAAAGGGGGAGAGGTTTCTTGAGTGCTGCACCAAAAAGCTTGCAGATTTTATAAAAGAGTTCTCTAAGGTTAAATCGGAAGAGGATCTTTATGAGCAGGAGTAAAGAGAGCGAAAAGATTCTTATCTTCTCTGCCCCTTCCGGTGCAGGGAAAAGTACTATTGTACAATATCTTATGAAGAGGCATCCATATCTGGGCTTCTCAATATCTGCAACATCAAGAGCTCCCAGAGGAGAAGAGCAAAATGGAAGAGAGTACTACTTTCTAACCACCGCAGAGTTTCAGGATAGAATCAAAAACGAAGATTTGATAGAGTATCAGGAGGTTTACAAAGGCTTTTACTACGGAACACTCCGCAGTGAGGTGGAGAGAATATGTTTTGAGGGTAAGATCGCAGTTTTTGATATTGATGTTAAGGGAGGAATAAATCTAAAAAAACTATATGGAGAGAGAGCTCTCTCTATATTTATTATGCCTCCGAATATTGAAGCCCTGCGGGAGAGATTAAAACTTAGAGGTACCGAAACAGAGGAGTCAATAGAGAGAAGAGTTTCAAAAGCGACAGAGGAGATTGGCTATGCATCTGAATTTGACCTTACGCTTATCAACGATAACCTGGAGAGCTGCCTGAAAGAGGCAGAGATGATTGTAGAGAAATTTTATAATCAATAGAATGAACACCGGACTCTATTTCGGATCTTTTAACCCCCTTCATATCGGGCATATCTCTATCTGCAGATACCTGTTAGAAAATACAGATTTAGATGAGTTGCGCCTGGTAGTCAGTCCCTTGAATCCGCTCAAAGGGAGTGAATATGCTTTAAACGCAAAAGAGAGGCTCGATTATGTTACTGCAGCCATTAAAAGAGCCGGGTTTGGAGAACGGGTGGTCGTATCAGATTTTGAGTTCTCTCTGCCAACACCTCTCTATACAATAAATACCATTAGAAAGTTTAAAGAGATTGATCCTGAGAGGAGTTTTATCCTCATTATTGGGGCAGACAATCTAGCAATTATTGAGAAGTGGCACAAATGGGAGGAGCTGCTTAGCGAGAACACCGTTTGGGTCTATCCCAGAAGTGGTTATGATGTTAAGGCTTTGTGCCAAATGTATGGTTGCAAAGCTCTTAGTGCACCTCTTATAGATATCTCATCCACTCAGATACGTGAAGCCGAAAATTCCGGCATAGATATGTCTGCCTACAAGCTTTAGACAAGATGGGCAAATCCCCTACTTCGCTTTTACTGCCTCAGTGAAGAAATTCCAGATACTCTCCTTTGGAGGCTGCGCCTCAATAAATATCTCCGTTTTTTTAACAGGGTGGATAAACCTTATACTTCTGGCGTGCAGCGATATTCCTCCATCGGGATTAGAACGTGGTGCTCCATATTTAAGGTCTCCTTTGATTGGAGAGCCTATTGCAGAGAGTTGACTTCTAATTTGGTGATGTCTTCCGGTGAGCAGCTCTATCTCAAGAAGATAGTAGTTATCGCTGGAGGCTGCAACCCTATACTTAAGTCTCGCCTCCTTTGTCCCGTTTCCGGGCTTTGGGTAGGCAAAAGATCTGTTCTGCTTTTCGTTTCTGAGCAGATAGTGAGTCAGTAACCCTTCTGGATTTTCCGGTGCTTTTGCAACAATTGCCCAATATAACTTTTTTACCTCTCCATTTCGGAACAGTTCGTTCATCCTCTCCAACCCCTTTGAGGTCTTGGCAAAGACTGCAACTCCACTAACAGGTCGGTCCAATCTGTGAGGTACACCTATAAAAGCGTCTCCCGGCTTTTTGCTATGTTCCGCAATATATGCTGCAACAATTTCGGAGAGTGGTTTATCTCCTGTTTTGTCGCCCTGGACTATATCCCCCACCCTTTTATTAACTATAATAAGGTGATTATCTTCATATAATATCTCTAAATCTGCCATATTAATATTGCTCCTGTTCGTTCGGAAAATCTCCGCTCTTAACATCATCTATAAACCTGCGAAAAGCTCCCAGCATCTCGTCGTGCAGGTTGTGGTAACGCCTTAGAAAACGTGGAGAAAACTCAGTGTTAATACCCAACATATCGTGCATCACCAGCACCTGTCCGTCTACTCCGTTTCCGGCTCCAATTCCTATTATAGGGATCTTTACACAAGATGAGACTTTCCTACCCAACTCTGCAGGGATCTTCTCAAGCACAATTGCAAAACAACCGGCCTCCTCCAGAGCAATGGCATCTTCGATAAGTTTATTTGCCTCCTCCTCCTCTCTTGCTCTAACGCTGTAGGTTCCAAATTTATGTATTGACTGAGGTGTTAGACCTAGGTGCCCCATCACCGGAATCCCGGTAGAGAGAATCCTCCTTACAGACTCCAGAATCTCTGACCCTCCCTCCACTTTAAGAGCATCTGCCTCAGACTCCTTCATTATTCGAATAGCACTTGACACTGCGTGCTTGGAGTCACCCTGGTAGGTGCCAAAGGGCATATCTACAACTACCATCGGGTTTTTTACAGCTCTTACTACACTCTGTGCGTGGTAAATCATCTGATCCAGAGTTATTGGAAGTGTGGTTTCGTGTCCGGCCATTACATTGGCGGCAGAGTCTCCAACCAAAATTATATCTATTCCAGCCTCATCTACTATCTTGGCAGATGTGAAGTCATACGCAGTTAACATCGCTATCTTTTCGCCTTTCTGCTTCATTTCAAGCAATCTCTGCGTTGTTATGATACGGGTTTTACGCTCAACGGACATATTCAGATCAATTTTTTATTAGCGCCACAAAGCTATATAAATATTCAATATAAACGGTAAAAGTGCAATGTATGACAGCTTGTCAGTAATTATATAGTGGCACAATCTTAGAAGTTATAGTGTCAAAAGCAAAAAATAATTTAATATATATAACAGTTATGGGAAAAATTATCGGAATTGACCTTGGAACAACAAACTCTTGTGTTTCAGTAATGGAGGGGAACGAACCAGTAGTCATAATAAACAGTGAAGGTAAAAGAACTACCCCTTCGGTAGTGGCTTTTGCGGACAATGGAGAGAGAAAAATTGGCGACCCTGCCAAAAGACAGGCAATTACCAATCCAACAAGAACCATCTCTTCTATCAAAAGATTTATGGGAGAGAGTTACGATAAGGTGGCACTTGAGAGAGGAAGAGTTCCTTTTAAAGTGGACAAAGGAGAGAACAATACTGCCAGAGTGAACATCGACGGCCGTCTCTATACACCACAGGAGATATCTGCAATGATACTTCAGAAGATGAAAAAGACAGCTGAGGACTATCTTGGTTATGAAGTTACCGAAGCAGTAATCACTGTTCCTGCATATTTTAGCGACTCTCAAAGACAGGCCACCAAAGAGGCTGGTGAGATCGCAGGTCTTAAGGTGAAGAGGATTATTAACGAGCCAACAGCAGCAGCACTTGCATATGGTCTTGACAAAATGCACAAAGACATTAAGGTTGCCGTTTTTGACCTTGGAGGAGGTACATTCGACATCTCGATTCTGGAGCTGGGAGACGGTGTATTTGAGGTTAAATCTACAAATGGTGACACACACCTGGGTGGAGATGACTTCGATCAGAAGATTATTGACTGGCTGGCAGATGAGTTTAAATCTGAGAACAGCGGTCTGGACCTTAGAAGAGATCCTATGGCTCTTCAAAGGCTTAAAGAGGCAGCAGAGAAGGCAAAGATTGAGCTCTCGAGCCAAACTTCAACAGAGATCAACCTCCCATATATAATGCCTGTTGATGGTGTTCCAAAACACCTGGTTAAAACTCTGTCAAGATCGCTGTTTGAAAAGCTATGCGACGATCTTATCCAGAGGACAATAGAGCCTTGCCGTAAAGCACTAAGCGATTCCAGCCTAAAAGCATCAGAAATTGACGAAGTTATTCTGGTTGGTGGTTCAACACGTATTCCTGCAATTCAGCAGATTGTAGAGAAGTTCTTTGGAAAGAGCCCAAGCAAAGGGGTTAACCCGGATGAAGTTGTGGCAATTGGAGCTGCAATTCAGGGCGGAGTTCTCTCGGGTGACGTTAAAGATGTTCTGCTTTTAGATGTTACCCCTCTCTCACTCGGCATCGAGACTCTGGGTGGTGTAATGACAAAACTGATTGAGTCAAACACTACAATTCCTACCAGGAAATCTGAAGTGTTCAGTACTGCAAGCGACAATCAGCCCTCTGTAGAGATTCACATCCTTCAGGGAGAGAGACCTATGGCAAAAGATAACAAAACTATAGGTCGTTTCCATCTGGACGGAATTGCTCCTGCCCAGAGAGGCATTCCTCAGATAGAGGTTACATTCGATATAGATGCAAACGGAATACTTCACGTATCTGCCAAAGATAAGGGCACAGGTAAAGAGCAGAAGATTAGAATTGAGGCATCCAGCGGACTTACCGAGGCAGAGATCAACAGAATGCGCGATGAGGCAAAAGCAAACGAAGAGACAGACAAAGCAGAGAGAGAGAAGATCGACAAAATTAACGCTGCAGACTCTATGATATTCCAAACTGAGAAAAACCTTAAAGACTACGGCGACAAGATCTCACCGGATAAAAAATCTGCAATTGATGCAGCTCTTGTAAACCTTAAAGAGGCACACAAATCTCAGGACATTGCTGCAATCGACAAAGCAACCGAAGAGATGAACGCCGCCTGGCACGCCGCATCGGAAGATATGGCCAAAGCCGCTCAGCAAGGGGCAGGAGCATCTCAGGGTGCAGATCCCGGAGCCGGGCAGCAGGGAGGAGATAACTCATCTGCCAGCCAAGGAGACAAAGAGGTAACAGATGTAGATTTTGAAGAGGTGAAATAAGCGACTAAGCGAGCGGAATGCAGAAGCAAAAGCATTTCGCGAAGCGAAATAAAATAGAGACCACCCGGTGAATGTCCAAGCTTGCTTGGCCATTCACCGGGGTGTTCTATTTTAAGCAGGCCCCAGCCTGCTGCTTCTGCATTCCCGAGCGTGAGCGAATCCGGCGCGAAGCGACGGAACAAAACGTGAGCGAATCCGGCGCGAAGCGACGGAACAAAGCCGTATTATCCAGACTACTTTAAAATCTATGCTTACATAATGTGCAATGCTAAGATTATCAAATATTATACGCAATATATTTATGAATTAAGATGGCATTTACTCGTATTAATATACAAAAACTGACTATCTTTGTTTAGCAAAACTGGACACAATGAACACTCTAAAGTACCTGCTCGGGTTGCTCCTATAGAATCCAGAACTAAACCCAACAATAGATTATAACTATGAGCAGCAACATAAAAATATCAATCCGTTTCTTTGACGACCGCGAGGTTCGTGCTATTTGGGATGAAGAGAACAACAAATGGTGGTTTTCCGTTTTAGATATTGTCGCTGTTCTTACAGACCAAGACGACTATAATAAAACAAGAAACTATTGGAAGTACCTCAAAGCCAAACTTAAAAAAGAAGGAAATGAACTGGGTAGTATCACTACCCAGTTGAAATTAAAATCGCCTGACGGAAAGATTCGCCTTTCGAATGTGCTTGATTATGATGGAATTATTTCTCTGGGTAAACAATTCCCCAGTAAAAAGGCAAACAAGTTCATAGAATGGTTCACGTACAGTGATGAAAGTGTTGACGGGAAAAGTAAAACAAAGGCATATGCTTTATTTGAAAGTTCTTTTATTAATAGCATAGAAGTAGGCACAACAAAAGGCTTACAGCAAATCCACGCCTACCTGTTTGGTGGCCTTTATGACTTTGCAGGACAAATCAGGCAGAAAAATATTTCAAAAGGTGGCTTTCAGTTTGCAGTAGCACATTTTTTAGGTAATACCTTGAAGAAAATTGAACAAATGTCCGAAAACACATTCGACGAAATTGTCGACAAATATGTGGAGATGAACATTGCTCACCCTTTTATGGAGGGCAACGGACGAAGCGCCAGAATTTGGTTGGATTTAATATTCAAGAAACGACTAAAACTTTGTGTTGATTGGAGTAAGATCAACAAAAACGGTTATATGAGTGCGATGAAAGAAAGCTCTACAAATAGCACAAGACTGAAGAGTTTGCTAAAAAATGCCCTTACAAATGAAATTAATAGCCGAGAAATGTTTATGAAAGGAATTGATTATTCATACTATTACGAAGAGAATGAATAGCTTTAGAATAACAAAATATGCTTTCCTGCGTTAGCGCTTATTTTCACTATATTTGTTTCGAAAAACTTAATGCTATGAATAAAAATCTGCTTACACTCATAATAACACTGGCCGGGTTGATGGCAATATCCGTCACAGCTTTTGCCCAAACTGAGAACGAAGAGCTGCTCAATGAGGTTAAATCTCTCAAAAGGCAGGTAGATGGGTACAGACACACCCACGATATTATCATAAAGAAGGTAGACGATCTTATGTGGCACAATATGCTTGGAGATATTGCCTTTGTAGATAAAGTGAGGTTAGCAGGGCCCCCAAGGTGGAAACCGCTTCGTGAAGATGACCGTTTTGCGGCCAATCCACTGCAATTCTACTGCTATGTTTTTGTTCCTAAGTCTGTTAATCAAAACAAAAAGTACCCTCTAATAGTACTCCCTCACAGCGGAATTCACGCAGATTTCTCTACCTACTACGCACATATCGTAAGAGAGTTTATCGCACAACAATATATTGTAGTATCTGCAGAGTACAGGGGAAGTACCGGGTATGGCAGGGCTACCTATGAGAACATAGACTACGGAGGGCTGGAGAATGAAGATGTAATGGTAAGCCGTGACTATATGGTAGAGAACTACGACATTGTAGATTCAACCAGAGTCGGGATAGTTGGCTGGAGCCACGGCGGGATGATCTCTCTAATGCATATATTGAGGCATCCCCAAAAATACAATGTCGCATTTGCCGGAGTTCCGGTTAGCGATCTTGCAAACAGACTCGCCTCCCATACCCCGGAGTACAGTGCAAATTTCACTGCAAAATATCACATCGGAGAGTCAATTGAAGAGAACCCTCAGGAGTACAAAAGGAGATCTCCATCAACCTACGCCAAAGAGCTTGTAAAGCCTCTTCTTATTTATACAAACACCAACGACAACGATGTATATGTAGAGGAGGTCCTTTTGATGATAGATTCGCTTAAGGCTCACAATCGCCAATTTGATTACAAAGTGTTTGAGAGCTCCCCGGGAGGTCACGGGTTTGACAGAATAGATACTAAGGTGGCTACAGATATCCGCTTTGAGATACATAAATATCTGGAGAGATACCTTAACCCTCCAAAACCTTTTGGAACACCCTCTCAAATGAGAAAAGCTGCGTACAAATTCTAGAATAGGGTTACCAAGAATAGCGATTTTTCTTAAAAATAGATATAAACAAATTTTAATGCACACAAAACCACTTTACGACTCACTAAAAGAGGATATTAGATATCAGGAGGGTCTTAAAGCCTGTATCAATTGCGGTACCTGTACAGCAATTTGCCCTGCTGCAGGAGTTTCTGACTACGACCCGAGAGAGGTTATGGATATTGTCCAGAATGGAGACGAAGAGGAGCTTAAAAGCTTACTAAGTTCGGATACCATCTGGAGATGTGGTGAGTGCATCTCCTGCAAAACCAGGTGCCCGCGAGACAATACACCCGCATACGTTATACAGTCACTTAGGGCTCTCTCAATAGAGAGTGGCCTTTTTAGGGAGAGCCACCAGGGGAGAATGCAGAGAGACATTATGAGGACAATGAGCGACCATATGCTTGAGTATGGTTACTGTGTCTACTTTGATGGAATTGACACCGAGAAATTTCCTGAGCAGGGTCCTGTGTGGGATTGGATAAAAGATAATAAAGAGAAGGTTCTGGAGAGATTGGGGTGCAGTTACAAACAGGATCGTGCAGGTTCGCTAAGGGCTATCCCAAAAAGTTCGCTGGATGACCTGAAAGCTATTTTTAAGGAGACAGGTGCAATGGAGAGATTTAGAAAACTGGAGGAGATGTAATGAATAACATAATAGTACCTGTAAAAAACCTTGAGTGGCAAAAGTATCAGAAGGAGATTGCTAACGACCACTACTATCTTGCTCGAAGCTGTATCAGGCAGAATGTATTCCCTGCTGCAGAGGATATTTTTATGAAAATATTAAGGGAAGAGCTTGGTAAAGATATATTTGACGATCCTGCTCAAACCACCTGTACAGGAATAGCCTATCATAGTGGGTTAATCCCTTTTGAGACAACAATGACTGTGGTGGCAAGGCAGTTTTCGCTTATGCAGGATGCGGGTTACGAGAATTTTGTATGCTCTTGCGTAACCTCTTTCGGTATCTATTCAGAAGTAATAGAGACTTGGCACCACTTCCCGGAGACACTAAAAAAAACCAGAGAGCAGCTTTTTAAATCTACAGGGAGGGTGTTTGAAATTCCAAAAAATGTTGTTCACGCCAGTGACTTGATTTTTAAATTCAGGCAAGAGCTCTCAAAAAAAATAAAATACAGATTAATAAACAAACAGACAGGGTTACCTCTTAAAGTTGTAGATCACATAGGTTGCCACTATGCAAAAATTTTTCCCGAGAAAGGTATTGGAGGAGCAGAGTATCCATATGTTCTTGCAGGGCTTACAGACGAGTTCGGAGGAGAGCAGGTTAACTATCCTGAGAGGAGGCACTGTTGCGGGTTCGGATTTCGCCAATATCTCCTAAAAGAGAACAGGGGTTACTCTGTTACAAATTCAAAGATCAAGTTTGACTCAATGAAACCCTATAAGCCGGATCTTATAATAGCTAACTGCCCCGGTTGTACATTTTTTCTAGACAGATGGCAATATGTTATTGCCGAGATGGAGGGAATTACATACGGAGAGGACGGTTTTGGGATTCCCTCTCTTACCTATGAAGAGATTACAGCACTTCTGCTGGGTTACAATCCGTGGGATATCGGACTTCAGGTACACCAGGTAGCTGTTGAACCGTTGCTGGATAAAATTGGCATAGAGTATATTAAGTCAG
>JAUYTH010000086.1 GCA_030695165.1 Bacteroidales bacterium | reverse complement strand
TATCTACGAAATTGGTGATGAAATCGTCACCTCTGTAAGTGGCATTAGCAAATGAAGATCTTAGATAGATGTTGAACTTCTCCTGACTTGAGCTGGACTGTACGGAGATATCTCCAATCGGAAACTTACCGTTGCTATTGGTAAAGTTGAGCCCTTTTATATTTATGGTTCCGTCAATTTCTCCTTTTGGGGTTTGCGTAAAGTTTGCAAGCATTTTTAGTGAGACACCGGATAGTGAGTCACGTTTGTCAAAATTGAGAGCAGCAAGATCTGCATATATAACATCTGCATAAAAGTCATAATAGGATACAGTTTTTGGATTTATACCGATTATCCCCTGAAAAATCATATCCAGATTTGGGTCGCGGCAAATAACCTTTCCGTTAAAAGTATTATTTAAATAACTGCCCACAGCAGCAATGTTTCTGTATGGATATTGATTGAATTCAAACTCTCTTATGAAGAGAGAGTCTATGCGAAACTCACTTCCACCCTCCTTAACGTCTCGTAAAAGAGCATTAACCCTTGTATTAAGTGTGATTTTGCCTACAGAGGGGTCGTCTATTAATACCCCGAGGTTCAATTGTTCACTTCTTAAATTGCCGATAAGTTCAAACCCGTTTCGTTTGATATTTCTTCGCAGAAGTACATCCATATAGATGTCGCCTAAGTTGGAGGTGAGATTCCCGTTTGCTACAAAGTCGTCCAGTAATCCGGCAAGCCTCCCTTTGAAATTATATTTAATAAATGGGGAGAGTTTTGTAAGAAACTCAATGGGTTTAGTGCTGTTAAGCGATGATATTATATAAGCAAGATCCAGTGTGGTAGTGGTTGCGCTGTTTATATCAACGAAGAGCATTGTCTCATCACTGTTGGGAAGCCCGGAGATACGGACATTGATATCTGCATATGTCAGACCCGATTCGGATGATACCTTAAGATTGTCTGTCTTTAGATTTGAAACAGTACCCTTTATCTGACCATTAACATTCAATGTGAGATGATTGTTTGACAGAGATTTGTCAAATTTTGCAACAGTTTTAAGGTTTAAAATTGAACTGTTTAGTTTAACCTCCATTCTCACGCTGTTAAGGAAATCCGAAAATGCACCGAAATTCTCAAAAAACATAGAGAACCTCTGGGCATTCAGTTCACTGTACCCATCCTCAACAACAAGATTGTCCAGCTGAATTATTTTAGAGCTTAAACTTAAATTTGCAGAGAATTTATTTGCACGAAACCCGCTCTTCTCTACAAAACTGATGTTTTTAATATCTGCTTTAAGAGTGTCGTTATGAAATGTAATCCTATTGATTTCAAGATTTATATTGCTAAGAGAGAGGTCAGAAAAATTTATAACTTCGGGGTATATCTCTGTTATTTGAGAGAAGCGATTTACCATATTAAACCTGAAGTTATCCAGTTTTAATTCGTGGGCATATAACTCAGGCTCAAGTTTAGTTGAATCACTATCACTATCATTTGAAAAGCCTTCAATTATTCTGCTTAGGTTTGTCGTTGAGTCGGTTTCGTTTACCAGATTTAAGATACCGTCATAAAGATGAATGTGCCCAAACCTGAAATTCCCTTTTATAATATCTTTTGCAGAGAGTGTGACAGATATTTTACCGCAATCTAAAAGTGTATCTTTTGGAGAGGATAAAATTGTTATATCATTTATTATTAGTTTATTAAAAAAAATATAGTATACCTTTCCTATTGATACCTCTGTGTTTAGTCTCCGAGAAAGAGTCTCTGCTGCTTTACGGGCACTCCATGTTTGAAGAGCAGGCATCTGAAGAGCAAGATAGGCTCCTATTGGCAAAAAGGCAATAAAAACCAGAAACGCAACCGATATTTTCTTAAATGTGTTAATAGCTATATATTTTGAGCAAAATTAGTCATTTTAATAGAGCTATTTACTAAAAAAAAGCCAATTTTGCAAAATATTTAAACTAATGAGTACTCTTATACTGGCTATAGAATCTTCCTGCGATGATACATCTGCATCTGTAGTTTCGGATGGCATTATTTTATCCAATGTTATGGCATCGCAAGATGTGCATCAAAAGTATGGTGGGGTAATACCGGAGCTTGCCTCCAGGGCACATTTGCAAAATATTGTACCGGTTGTATCCCGGGCACTTAAAGATGCAGGTAAAGAGATTAAAGAGATTGATGCAATTGTATTTACAAGGGGGCCGGGGCTTTTGGGTTCGCTGCTCGTGGGGACCTCATTTGCGAAAGGAGTTGCCTTATCACTCAATATTCCACTTATAGATGTTAACCACCTGCAGGGACATCTTCTCTCTCACTTTATAAACGAACCGGGCTCTAACAGGAGGCAACCATCTTTCCCTTTTCTCTCACTTCTTGTCTCCGGAGGGCACACTCAGATAGTCCGTGTAGACGACTTCCTAAGCTTTGAGGTTATTGGAGAGACAATTGATGATGCGGTAGGGGAGGCTTTTGATAAATGTGCCAAAATTTTGGGGCTGGGATATCCGGGGGGGCCGGCTGTAGACCGTCTGGCCAAAGATGGAGATCCTCTAAAGTTTAAATTTTCCAAACCCAGAATACCGGCCTATAATTTTAGCTTCAGCGGAGTAAAGACATCTCTTCTCTACTTTATCAGGGATAGTGTTAAGGATAATCCTTCGTTTATTGAAGAGAACTTGAATGACTTGTGTGCCTCTTTTCAAAATACCCTTATTGATATTCTGATGGATAAGATTATTAAGGCAACCCAAGATACTGGCATAAAAGAGGTAACTCTCGCAGGAGGAGTATCTGCTAACTCTGTTTTAAGAGAGAGGGTAGAGAGTGAAGGTAAAAAAAGAGGGTGGAATACATATATACCTGAAAACAGATTTACTACAGACAATGCTGCTATGATAGCTGTTGCCGGTTACTATAGGTATCTAAACGGACATAGAGCACAAATGGATACAACCCCGGTCTCTCGGGCGATAAACTATATCTTATAATATCTGAGCATAAAAAATTGCATCTTTCTGTATAACCGAAAAAACATTTGGTTAATTGTGAGCTCACTAAAAAATGGGCTTTTATAATTATGCAAAAATATTGCCAACAAGGCTCTCTGGTGTATAAATATTCAAAAAAAAAATTATCTTTGCCTGCGCAAACACAATTTAATGTACTTAATTACTAACTTAAAATTTATTACATGAAAAGATTCAGCCTTGTAATTGCAGCTCTCCTGATGGTTTTTGGGAATTTTCTGTTCGCTCAGAATATTCGGGTATCAGGGACTGTAAATGAATTGGGAACGGGAGCACCGCTTCCATTCGTAAGCATCCAGGTTAAGGGAACAACAGCAGGCACAACCACAATGGACAACGGCTCCTTTGTGATTAATGCCCCTGCAAACGGAACTCTTGTATTTAGCTTTATCGGCTATAAAACTATTGAGGTTCCCATAGAGAACAGAAGCGTGGTGAATGTTCAGCTTGCGCTTGACGCTGTGAGTCTCGAAGAGGTGGTTATGGTTGCTTACGGTACCGCTAAAAGATCGAGCGTTACCGGATCAATCACCTCCGTTGGCGCCGCCAGTATTGAGAAGAGACCTGTGACAAACGCTCTGGCAGCCCTTTCGGGAGCAGCTCCAGGAGTTCAGGTAAATACTTCATACGGCCAGCCAGGTGCAGACCCTACAATCCGTATTCGCGGATTCGGTTCCATCAACTACTCATCCGACCCGCTTATAGTTCTGGACGGAGCTCCATATAACGGAGTGATGGCAAACATCAACCCTTCGGACATTGAATCTATCAACATTCTTAAAGATGCAGCTTCTACTGCACTTTTCGGGTCAAGGGGTTCAAATGGAGTAGTTATGATCACCACTAAGAAGGGGAGAAAAGAGAAGTTATCAATCAGCGCCACTGTTACACAAGGTTTCTCCGGAAGGGGACTGCCAGAGTACGACAGAATTGACGCTTTCCAGTACTACCCTGTAATGTGGGAGTCTTTGAGAAACCAGCTTATTACACCTACAAGAACTTCTGCAGATGCAAGCATTCTGGCTTCCGGTACCACCTCTAATGGTATTATTGCACAGTTAGGTTACAACCCTTTCAAAGGTATTGCTGATGGATCGATAGTAGGTACAGACGGCAAACTTAACTCCGCTGCAACATCTCTGCTTTGGAGTGATACAGACTGGTACACACCTGTAGAGCAGCTTGGAAACAGAACAGAGGCTACGGTATCTGCAAGTGGCGGGTCCGATAACGCAGACTATTATCTATCTGTAGGTTATACAACTGACCACGGCTGGATAAAGAAGACTAACTACGACCGTATCTCTGCAAGAGCAAATGTAAATTTCACTCCTAAAAAATGGATTACATTTGGTGTAAACCTCAATACATCGTACAACACCTCTACATCTGCAAACACAGAGAGTAATACAGGTTATGCGAACCCAATCTATTTCGCAAGAACAATGGGGCCTATCTATCCGGTGTATCAGCACAACAGATTAACTGGAGATTATATCCTGGATGATCAGGGTAACAAACTGTGGGATCTCGGTGCTCAGGTTGTTCAGGACGGAGTTACATACAGAGCCAGAACCCAGAACAATGGTCGTCACGGTATTGCAGAGCATATGCTCAATGACAGAATGTTCGAAAGAAACACTATTCAGTCAAGATCATTTGCGGAGTTTACATTCCTTAAAGATTTCAAATTTAAGGTAACACACTCTTTTGATATAAACAATTACCTATTCGCAAGATACGAAAATAAACTGGTTGGAGACGGATCTCCTCAGGGAAGATCAGAGAGAGAGCAGTCTTTAAGATATACCTGGACTACTGTTCAGATGCTAACATACAACAAGACTTTCGGGAAACACGACATCAATGTGATGGCTGCTCACGAAAATTACAAAAACCAGTTTAAATATCTACGCGGTTTCCGTCAGGGTGAGATTATTCCTGGTAATACCGAACTCATAAACTTTACAACCACAAACAGCTTATCATCTTATGTAGATAACCACTCAGTAGAGGGTTATCTTGCAAGGGCCAGCTACTCATACGACAATGGCAGATATACTCTCGAGGGCTCCTACAGAAGAGACGGCTCTTCAAAGTTTGAGAATGCTGCTAGATGGGGAGACTTCTGGTCTGTTGGAGTAGGTTGGAGAATAGATAAGGAGGGCTTTATGGCCGGTCTAACTTTTATAGATTTCCTTAAACTAAGGGCATCTCACGGTCTTAATGGTAACGACGGAGGTATTAGCTACTTTGCTTGGCAAGTTTTGTACAACTACAACAACAATGCAGCAGAGCCAGGTTTTATACAGTCTACTCTTCCGGGTAACCCTCTCTTAAAGTGGGAGACATCTGTTCAGACAGATATCGGTCTTGATTTTAACCTGTTTAATAACAGACTCAGAGGTACAGTTGACTGGTTTAATAAGGAGTCAAAAGACCTTATCTTCTCGCTTCCACTGGCACCATCAACAGGATATGTATCTCAGGACAGAAACGTCGGAAGCGTTTACAATCGCGGTTGGGAGATGGATCTTACTGCAGGTATAGTAGATACAAAGAATTTCAGCATAAGTCTTAACTTAAATGCTACCACTTATAAAAATGTAATCAAAAGACTTCCTGAAGCAAACCGTGAACTGGGAATCATCTCGGGGAACTTCAAACGTGTAGAGGGAGGTTCAATTTATGACTATTGGCTTCGTCAGTGGTATGGTGTAGATCCAACAAACGGAAATGCTCTATATCTTTTCAACGATGCAAAAGATGCTTTGGGCAACTATATAACTGTTTGGGCAGATACAGATTGCAAAACACTTGCAGATGGTACTCTGGTAACGAGCAGTCAGGCAAAGGCTAAATATGACTGGGCCGGTTCAAGTATCCCGGATCTCTTTGGCTCAATTACCCCTATGTTCAAGATTTACGGCGTTGATCTCTCTTTTCAGTTTAACTACTCAATCGGTGGAATGGCATACGATTACAACTGGGCATCTTTGATGTCTTCAGGAGGTATGGGAACTGCCAAAGCTGTTGAGATTTTAGACAGATGGACCACTCCGGGACAGATAACCAATGTACCTAGAATGGATAATGCACAGACTACCAATTTTAACGCAGCTTCATCAAGATGGCTTGTAAGCTCCACCTATTTAGCCCTTAGGAATATAAATGTTTCGTACAATTTCAAACCTAATGTGCTCAAATCGCTTGATCTTAAAGCATTAAAAATTTACGCATCTGCAGAGAACCTTGCAATATTCTCATCCAGAAAAGGCTTGGATCCTACTCAAAACTTTAGCGGTTCAATTTTGAATGATGTAGGTTTTAACAGGGTTATTACATTTGGTGTTAATGTTAACTTCTAAATTAAGAATTGATATGAAAAAAATAAGAGTATATATTTTGGCATTGGTTGTAGGATTACTGGTTCTTCCCACATCCTGCAACAAAGATTATCTGGAGACCCGGCCGACCGACCAGCTTGCAGCAGGTGATGTTTTCAACTCACTTACAGGTGCCTGGGGTGCAATAAACGGAGTTCACAGATCTGTCTATATTCAGTATAATAGCACACAGGCCCACGGAGGGTTCCCGGGGCTATATCTGTTTATAGATTTTCTCGGAACTGACCTGGTATTTAACACAACCGCAAATGGTTGGTATCTTAACGGATATAAATGGGTTGACCACAGAAATGAGAGATCAAGTACCGTTCTCTACTGGAATAACCTCTATCGGCTAATAAGCAATGTCAATCAAATTATCAACAATATTGATAATATTTCGGGACCGGAAGCCGAGAAAAAGGCAATCAAAGGGCAAGCCCTTACATACAGAGCCTGGGCTCACTTTATGCTGGTTCAGCTATGGGCAGACAGATTTGTTCCCGGAGGGCAGAACAGCCACACAGGAGTTCCATATATGGAGGAGATTACATTTATTGGTAAAGAGAGGAACTCTGTAGCCGATGTCTATTTAAAGATTAATGCAGACCTTACAGCCGCAATAACAAACCTTGAGGGTTACAACAGGGCGAATAGATCACATATCAACAAATCTGTAGCTCAGGCTGTTCAAGCACAAGTAGCTCTTGTACAGGGTAACTGGAACCTGGCAGCCACAGCGGCTAATGCTGCCCGTCAGGGGTACAGCTTTATGAGTAGTGCTCAGCATCAGGAGGGGTACTACCTGCAGAATAACCCTGAGAACTTGTGGTCACACTATGTACAGGAAGATCAGACACTATATTTCTACTCTTTCTATGCTCAGATGTCCCATAACTTCAACTCTACAATTATTCGTCAGAGCCCTAAATCTATCACCAAGGATCTCTACGACAGAATATCTGCTACAGATGTTAGGAGAACATTTTGGTACCCTAATGCAATAGCAGATAAGCAGCCGTTTGTTCAGTCTAATGGTGTGAGATTTAACTATATGAGTTCGAAATTCAAATCTGTATCAACCTCAGAT
>JAUYTH010000080.1 GCA_030695165.1 Bacteroidales bacterium | reverse complement strand
TACGGTAATGATCCATCTTTTATCTGGATTGGCCTCAATAGCGGATGCAAGTGATTCTACAATCTCTTCTACCTCCATAGTGGCTCTCTCAAAAAAAGAGTGGGGCAATTTGTGACAGTTGGATACAATTTTTCCACTACTGCGCTCCCGATATACCCAGGATGTGCCCAGAGTTAACAGAACCCATCTGCAGCTTTTGTAATGATTTGAAACGCTCTTTAAAATTGAGTTGTTTCGGGAGAGAAACTCCTCTTTGGAGGTAGAGGCATATTCGCTTCCGTGTGAGAAGCTCTTGTAGATATCTCCTGCCTTTATGAGCTCATCCTCTGCGAAAAGTTCACAAGATTGTATCCTGTGAAGGCTGCTAGATATTGACCCGGGGTTAAAAAGCACGCCAAAAGGGTTTACAACAACCCTAAAACGGAGCTCCTCCATCTTCGCGCCAATCTCTGCTGCAAAACACGACCCTATAAAAATTATATCATCTTTATAGGTGATCCTATCTTTTAGCGGTGAAATTAAAACCTCAGTTTGCCATCTCATAGGTCAATATTTTAACTTTGTAAAGGTAACACTCTCTTTTATCTTTGATAGTCCCGCTCTGGATAGTGGCGATTTAGAGAAGCGGGGCCTAAACTCCTCCTCTTCCATCTCCAACCACTCACGGGCACCTATCTCAATGGTGCTCCTCCCCTGTTGAGATACAATCGGGAGAAACTCCTCCCAGTTTGTTGGCTCCCCCTTAGAGGACCACGGGCAGATATCCATACATATTTCGCATCCGAAAATATTATCCTCCCTTATAAGAGGAGAAGAGGAGAGACTCTCCCCAAGAGGAGACTCTATCGTATTATAGGAGATACATCTTCTTGCATCCATCTCAAAAGGAGCTATTAATGCCCCGTTCGGGCAGGCCTCTATACATCTGGTACACTTTCCGCAGCCATTTGATACTTTTTCTATGGAGTACTTAAGTGGGATATCTGTTATGATTATCCCTATTAAGGTCTGCAACCCTTGAGTTTTACTAATCAAAAAGGTGTTTTTACCAATAAAGCCCAGGCCTGCTTTTACAGCTAAAGCCTTTTCAAATATGGGTGCAGAGTCGGTAAATACCCTGTAATTCATTTGAGGATAGAACTCTTTTACCTTCTCTGCCAGAGTCCTGAGCCGACTTTTCACAAAAAAGTGATAGTCCAGGCCATATGCATAGGATGAGATCTTTGGGAAGTGCTCCTGCTGCTTGAGTGGGGGCTTGTATGGTACCAACAGAACCATAATACTTTTTGCACCATCCAATAAAAGGGAGGGATCTTCCCTGATATCCATATTTGCTGCAAGATATTTCATAGATCCGTGGTACGATTTTGAGACAAAACTCTCCAGCCGAACCCGCTCTGCAGTCATTTTCTCTACAGCCACAGCACCATATCCTGCGAATCCAAGACGGGTTGCAAAATCGTGAATATTTATATGTAACTCATCGGGACTCATTTCACAAAATTAATTAAAGAAAAAGAGAAAATATCTATAAATTTCTTACTTTTGCTGCGCTTTTTGCTTACGGAATTTATTTAATATTATTATAGAATGAACATTTTAGTAGTTGGGGCCGGAGGGCAAATCGGGACTGAACTTATTCCTCATCTTCAGTCACTCTATGGCGAAGATAATGTAATAGCTGCAGATCTCAAAAAGGATAATGTTTTACGGCTTGGAGATAGCTGCAGAGCGATAACACTGGATGCACTCGATATGGAATCCTATAGAGAGGTTGTATCCAAATATGGTATCGGCAGAATTTATAATCTGGTCGCACTTCTCTCTGCTACAGGTGAGAACAGTCCTCAACTGGCCTGGGAGATAAATATGGGGGCTCTGCTAAACTCTCTCGAACTTGCAAGAGAGTTCAGCTGCTCGGTGTTCACTCCAAGTTCTATAGGGGCTTTCGGGCACTCCACCCCTCATATCAATACGCCTCAGGATACTGTGATGAGACCTAACACCATATACGGAGTATGTAAAGTAGCCGGAGAGTTGTTGAGCGATTACTACTATACCCGTTTCGGAGTTGATGCTCGCAGTGTAAGATTTCCGGGAATAATCTCTAACGGAGCTCTACCCGGCGGTGGAACCACAGACTATGCAGTAGAGGTCTTTTATGAGATTCTCAAAACCGGTCACTACACCTGTCCAATCCCGGAGAATACATTTATGGATATGCTCTATATGCCTGATGCACTTGATGCCTGCACACAACTTATGGATTGTGACCCTGCTAATCTTATTCACCGTAACAGCTTTAATGTAACTGCAATGAGTTTTTCTCCTAAAGAGCTTTTTGCGGCTATTAACTCAAGGGTGCCATCTGCAACATTCAAATATGAGGTAGACCCTGTTAAGGATAAGATATCGGCATCCT